>CAYOTH010000177.1:0-4820 GCA_964406835.1 uncultured Oscillospiraceae bacterium | reverse complement strand
TCGCATAAGAAGACGCATTGCGAGGTCGCATTGTGGATTCTTTGACAGGCTGACCGCCCGAACATACTGTCCGGGCGGTCTTGCCGTCAATGTTTTGCTTTCTTCGGCACTTTATCAGAATGCCACCTTCATACAGAGCGCCACCAGGCAGAGAATCAGCGCACAGATGACATACAGATAGCGTCCGGCGCAGTACCAGAGCATTCCATGCTCCCGGGACGCGCCCTTGTTGACCTCCTCCAGAAGATCGTCCTTCTTCATAATCCAGAACCAGGACACCGCACCCAGCGTCGCGCCGATGGGAATGATGTAAATGGAGACAATATCCATCCACGGACCCCACTTGGCAATCGGCTCCATGTGCAGGCCAAAGCCCAGACAGATCACACACAGGATCACCAGCACCCAGCTGCGGCTCAGGCGCGGGAAACGGTTCTGTAGCGATTCGCCAACCGCCTCAAACATGTTCTGCAGCGAGCTGACACCGGCAAAGACCATAGCCGCATAGAGAATCACCGCAAACAGGCGGCCAAAGGGAACATCCTGCAAAATGCGCGGCAGCGTGACAAACAGCAGCGACGGACCCGCGCCCACATCCAGCCCATAAGCAAAGCAGGCCGGAATAATCACCAGCGCCGCCACCAGCGCTGCAATGGTATCGAAGATGGCTGTGCGCACGGCAACGTAAACCACGTCTTCCTTTTCGTCCAGATAGGCGCCGTATACGATCATACCGCTTCCGGTCACGGAAAGTGAGAAGAACGCCTGGCCCATGGCCCAGATCCAGGTCATGGGGCTTTTCAGCATCGACCAGTCCGGGGTAAACATGAACTTATAGCCCTCGACCGCGCCGGGCAGAAAAGCAACGCGCACAGCCAGCACCACAAAGATAATAAAGAACACCGGCATCATGACGCGATTGCTCTTTTCAATGCTTTTGGCCCCCAAGAGCAGCGTAAGCAAGGTGCCGACAACCACGATCACATGGAAGGGAACCACGGAATAATTCGCCGAGGAAAAGCCGGAAAACCACTCTCCGGTATCAACGCTCATCAATTCGCCCGTTATCGACTGGAAAAACGCCTTGAGGACATAGGCCACGATCACCGCATAGCCAATGGCAATGCACATCGATCCAGCCAGCGGAAGCCAACCCACAACGCCGCCGGCCTTGCACATCTTGTCACCGCGCGTCGCCCAGGCCTTCTGGTACGAGCCCAGCGTGCCGGTGCGTGAACGACGCCCAATGGCATACTCCGCCGACAGGCCGACCACGCTGAACAGCGCCACGAAAAACAGATAGGCTACCAAAAAAGCGCCGCCGCCGTTGGCACCCATCTTGGCCGGGAAACCCCAGACATTGGCCATGCCGACCGCCGATCCAACCGCCGAGAGAATAAATCCCCAGCGGGACGAGAAAATGGCCGTCTTCTTTTGTTTCATTGTTTTTCCCCTCTCCTTGTTCTCGCCTCTTGACAAATCCTTAATATACTCTATAATGAAATCAGATATTTGTCAAATGAATCTTCCCTATAAACATCATTAAAGATACTAATAACAAGGAGAAACCATGGATATTCGCAACCTGACCACCTTTGTCCACGTCGCCGAACTGGGCAGCTTTTCCCGCGCGGGAGAACGCCTTGGCTATTCCCAGCCCAGCATATCCGTTCAGATTCGCCAGCTGGAGGAGGAACTGGGCTTTCGGCTCTTCGACCGCATCGGCCATGCCGTACGCCTGACCGACAAGGGACGCGACGCGCTGATCTACGCCCAGAAGATCTGCCTGCTCTGCCAGCAAATGGCCACGCCCTCGCCCGAGGAGGCCGCACGCGAAACGCTGATTCGCCTGGCCACCGCCGATTCGCTCTGTTCCGGGCTGCTTCAGGAGAGCTTTGAGGCGCTGCGCCGTCTTCATCCGCACATTCACCTGAGCCTGACCACGGCCGGCACCGGCGAAATGTTCCGCCTGCTTGATCACAACGAGGTCGATCTGGTCTGCACGTTGGACAGCCATATCTACAACACGAACTACGTCATCGCCGGCGAGGAAAAAATCGGCGTTCACTTTGTGCTTCCCCGTTCTCATCCGCTGGCCCAACAGCCCGTTCTTACGCTCAATAATCTGCCCGATCAGGATTTCCTGCTGACCGAAAAGAACATGAGCTACCGCCGTCTGCTGGATGATTATCTGGCCAGGGAATCCATCGAGCTTCACCCCGTGCTGGAAACCGGACGCACTGATTTGATCTGCTCCTGCGTGGAGAAGGGGCTTGGTATCTCCTTTCTGCCCGATTACATCACGCAAAAGGCCTTTGAACGCGGCACGCTCGTTCGCCGCGACGTTCAGGGCTTTGCGCCCGGGCTTTGGAAGCAGCTGCTCTATCACCGCGACAAATGGATTTCCCCGGCCATGCAGGCCGTCATTTCGCTTCTCGCCACCGCTTAAAGCCTCGCGCCCTCTTCATAAAAAACGCGGCAGGAATCGCCTCAAAGCGTCCTGCCGCATCTTTTTGTTTTTCAACGCACCTTGGCCGGGCCCTGCTCAAGCGGCGCAAGCGCATCGGCAATTTCCTCGATAATCGGAATCGCTCCTCGAACCAGCTCCTCAATCGGACGCGCGCCACCGTTATAATAAAGCACGGCCGGCACCGTAGCCGAGAGCATCAGCTCGTTGGGATGCGCGATCATCCGTTCAACCAGCCGATCGGCATCCGGATGAGCCTCCGGCGCAAAGCGCAGCGCCAGCTTGCCCTGCTTGAGGGAAACATTGTCCATGCCCAATCGATTGCACAAGCCCTTCAGATGCGCAATATCGATCAGATTCATCACCGGGCGCGTGGGCGTGCCAAAGCGGTCAATCAGCTCATCGATCACATCGCCCCGGCTGTCGCTGCCGTTGATCTGTGCAATCTTTTTATAAACCTCCACGCGCTGCTTGTCGCTGGGGACGTAATCGTCGGGCAGATAGGCGTCCACGCGCAGCTCCATGCGGGTCTGCGTATCGGCCGCCGTTTCCTCGCCGCGCAGGCTCTTCACGCTGGTTTCGATCATCTTGACATAGAGATCATAGCCCACTGCCGACATATGCCCGCTTTGACGGTTGCCCAGCAGATTACCCGTGCCACGAATCTCCATATCGCGCATGGCCACGCGGAAGCCCGCACCAAATTCCGTAAATTCGCGAATGGCCGCCAGGCGCTTGTCGGCATTTTCGGAGAGCACCTTGCCAGGCTGCACGGTCAGATACGCATAGGCCAAGCGATTGCTTCGCCCGACGCGCCCGCGAATCTGATAAAGCTGAGACAGGCCAAAGCGATCGGCATCGATGATGATCAGCGTGTTGGCGCGCGGCACATCCAGTCCGGCTTCAATGATGGTCGTACACAAAAGCACGTCGTACTTGCCCTCATAAAAATCCAGCATAACATCCTCAAGCGCGTGCTCCTTCATCTGGCCGTGACCAATGGCCACGCGCGCCTCAGGCACCAGCCTGCGCAGCCGCTCGTAAAAGCGCTCAATCGACTGCACGCGGTTATATAGCACATACACCTGCCCGTCGCGCCCCAATTCGCGCAGTATGGCATCTCGAATCAGCTCGTCCGAATACTCGACGACGTAATTCTGTACCGGATAGCGTTCCTCAGGCGGCGTGCGCAAAAGCGACATATCGCGTATGCCCACCATGGACATATGCAGCGTGCGCGGTATAGGCGTCGCCGAAAGCGTAAGCACATCGACGTTTTTCTTGAGCTTTTTGATGGCCTCCTTGTGCTTGACGCCAAAGCGCTGCTCCTCATCGATGACCAATAGCCCCAGATCGGCATAGCTTATGTCGCTGCCCAGCAGGCGATGCGTTCCCACAATTACATCGGTCGCGCCGCTTTTGAGGTTTTCAAGGGCCGCCTTCTGTTCGGAGGGCGTGCGGAATCGGCTGAGCATATCCACTCGTATGGGATAGCCGTCAAAGCGCTTTAAAATCGTCTGATAGTGCTGCTGAACCAGTATGGTGGTTGGCGCGAGCAGCACGGCCTGCTTGCCCTCGACAACGCACTTAAATATGGCCCGCAGCGCCACCTCGGTCTTGCCGTAGCCCACATCGCCGCACAAAAGACGATCCATCGGACGCGGCTGTTCCATATCCCGCTTGATCTCGGCAATGGCCCGCAGCTGATCGTCGGTCTCCTCATAGGGGAATTTGTCCTCAAATTCGCGCTGCCAGGGCGTATCCAGCGGGAAGGCAAAACCCTGCGCGTCGTGCCGTTCGGAATACAGCTTAACCAGATCCTCGGCAATTTCATCAATATCGGCCTTGACGCGCGCCTTCTGCTTTTGCCATTCGCTGCCTGAAAGCTTGTTGAGCTTGGGCGGCGCTTCCTCGGAGCCGACGTACTTCTGCACGCGGTCCATCTGATCGGTGGGGACATACAGCCGGTCGCTGCCTTGATAGCGAATGAGCAGATAATCATTGTAAACGCCGTCGGTCTGTATGCGCTCCGTGCCCATATACTGGCCGATGCCGTAATTTTCATGCACGACAAAATCGCCGGGAGCCAGATCGGTAAAGGCGGCCAGCTTTTCACCCGCCCGCCAGGCCGTCCGCGCCCGCTGGTGACTCGCGCCATAAACATCGCTTTCGCTGAGCACCGCCAGCTTGAGCGCCGGATAGCGAAAGCCGTGTGAAAGAGCATAGGGCGTGGCCACCGGCACGCCGCTCGTCAACCGGGCAGGCGCTTCCGCATACGGCACAGGCAAGCCCAATTCCTCCATCGTGCGGCTCAGGCGCTGCGCCCGCGCCGTGCCGCCCATCAGCATGGCCA
>CAYOTH010000176.1:0-4837 GCA_964406835.1 uncultured Oscillospiraceae bacterium | reverse complement strand
CAGATTCTCCTCAATCTGCATTGTCGCGGCGGTGCCCATCATGGGATCCTGAAACACGCGGCCCAGCAGCGCGGCGCGCTTGTGCTCGGAGAGCTTGGTGATGTCTTGCCCGGCCAGCACAATGCTGCCCTGATCGATCGGCCAAACGCCCGCAATGGCATTGAGCAGCGTCGATTTACCGGCGCCGTTGCCGCCGATCATCGTGACGAAATCGCCGTCGTTGAGGTGCAGATCCACGCCCCGCAGCGCGACCTTTTCGTTGATCGTGCGGCTGTTAAAGGTCTTTTTGATGTTCTTCAGCTCGAGCATAATCAATGACCTCCCTTGGCAAGCAGACGGCTCTTCCAGTGGGGCAGAGCCAGGAACAGCGCCACAATCAGCGCGGAGAGCAGCTTGAGCAGGTTGGTGTCCAGGCCGAGCCAGAGCACCACCTGAATGACGGCGTAGTAGATCACAGCGCCGATGGCCACGGCCACCATTTTTAGCGCGAAATTTGTAAACAGGCGGCCGAAGATCACGTCGCTGATGATGACGGCGGCCAGGCCGATGACAATTGCGCCGCGGCCCATGTTGACGTCCACAAAGCCCTGATAGTGCGAGTACATCGCCGAGGCCAGGGCCACGATGCCGTTGGAGATCATCAGGCCGAGAATCTTGGTGCGGGCGGTGTTGATGCCCTGCGCGCGGGACATGGATTCATTGGCGCCGGTCGAGCGCAGCGAACAGCCGATTTCCGTGCCGAAGAACCAGTAGAGCAGGCCGATCAGCGCGGCGATGACGATCAGCGTGATGAGAATCGGATTCTGGAAGGAAAGTTCCTTGACATAGCGCGAGCTGACCAGCAGATGATACTTGGTAACGCTGACGGCCTGATTGGCCTTGCCGCCCATGACGACCAGGTTGATCGAGTAGAGCGAAAGCTGAGTCAGTATACCGGCCAGAATCGAGGGGATGCCCATCGCCGTGTGGAACAGGCCGGTGATCAGCCCGGCCAGCATACCGGCGATGACGGCGCACAAAAGCGCGATGTAGACATTAACGCCCTGCGTCATAAGCATGATGCAGACGGCGCCGCCGGTGGCCATGGTGCCGTCTACGGTCAGGTCGGCATAATCAAGCACCTTGTAGGTGATGAACAGGCCGATGGCCATAATGCCCCAGATCAGGCCCTGGGCAATGGCGCCCGGCATGGCATTGAGCAATGAGAGAATGTTCAATGGGATTCCTCCTCGATGTGTATTAATAGGTAACGCGCCGATCGCTTTTCGAGAAAAAGCGATCCGTTTCCTCTCGAAAAACGGCGGCGATTCGCAGGAGAGGATGAGCGGAGCCGGTCAAACGGAGGCCGGCTCCGCAAAAGATTTATTCAGCGATGGCGACGTAATCCTCGGGAACGGTCACGCCCAGCAGCTCGCACAGCTCGGCGTTGTATTCCTTGGTGAACTGAGGCGCAAAGCGGACGTCCATCGCGGAGACATCCTGACCCTCGACCAGAATCTCATAGGCCATTTCGCCGGTCGCCCAGCCCAGATCATAATAGCTGATCGACAGCGTGGCCACGCCGCAACCCTTGCAGATGCCTTCTTCACCAGCCACAACCGGCACCTTTTCAACCTCGACTACGTTGCGGATGGCCTCGGTGCAGGAGGCGGCGGTGTTGTCGGTGGGGATGTAGATCACATCGCTGGCGGCGCAGGCGTTGGTGGTTACCGAGGCGACGTCGTTGGAATCGGTGAAGGCGTATTCGGCGCAGTCATAGCCCAGGGCGCTCAGATAGTCCTTGATGACGGAAACCTGATAGGCCGAGTTGGCTTCGGCGGAGCAGTACAGAAGGCCGATAGTCTTCGCATCGGGGAAGAGCTCCTTAATCATTTCAGCCTGGCCGTCCAGGGGCGCCAGGTCCGAGGTGCCAGAGATGTTCATGCCGGTGCTGCCCGTCCAGTCGGCAATGTCCAGCGCGGTGGCATAGTCGGTTACAGAGGTGCCCAGGATGGGGGTGTCGGCCGTAGCTGCCTGAGCCGCCTGAAGCGCCGGCGTGGCGTTGGCCATGATCAGATCGACGTTTTCGGCAAGGAAGCCGTTGATAATGGTAATGCAGTTGGCAGAATCGTTTGAGGCGTTCTGCTCGTCAAAGGTAACGCGATCGCCCAGCTTTTCGGTCAGAGCGTCTTTAAAGCCCTGCGTGGCGGCGTCCAGCGCCACATGCTGAACCAGCTGGCAAATGCCCACATTGTAGGTCGTTTCGCTCTCGGCCAGCGCGGGCACACAGAGCACGATCAGGGCGGCGATCAGAAGAGCAGTGAGTTTTTTCATGGGGAAAGCCTCCTTACCTTTAATGCCCGGATGCGGTTAAAACCGACATTCCGGAAAAATAAGCAGACGCCCTGCGCGCATTGTGCGCGGAGGGCGTCTGTTATTAACGCGGTACCACCTCTTGTTTGCTTCTCAATGAGAGAAGCCTCGGCCGGACAACAAGCATTGTCCGTTTTCTGTAACGGGAAACCCCGATCATCGCCTACACAGCGGATAAGCGCCTTCAGCGTGCGGCTACGGGAGGAATTCGAGGGCGGGCGGCGGCGCTTCCTTTTCAGCTTCCGGAAGCTCTCTGAGGCCGTTGCCGGCTTGCGCTCTACTCATTCCCGGTCATTGCCTTTTGTGATTTAACTGTCGAGTTAAGAACTAACTTTAGAGACGATTATAGGCTCATTTTGAGAGCTTGTCAAGTGCATGGCGTGTTAATTATTATTACATCTACCGCGAAAGGAGCTATTCGGCCTTCCAAGGACGTCAAAAGCCGGTTGGGGCACGCCGAAAATTGGCATAAAACGGTATGTACCATAAACTCCATGCAGAAAATGCGGGAAATCCCGTCACGATGGCAGAAAAATGCAGGAAATATCGTGATGACTTTCAGGCTGCGCGGCGGGTGTTTTCGGCTTCGGGGAAGGCGCTTTAAAGCGGTGCGCGGCTGCATAGGGGAGGATCCATGAAAAACATGCGAATACTTATACAGGCCGGTCAGGCACACGGCGAAAATATAGGTGTTAAGAGTTTGTTGCAGGACGGCAGACTCAAGTTGAATGTCATGATTTGTTGCTGTTGACATACCCAATAAGACATGGTAGAATAACCATGGAAAGGTTTGTCAATGATTTTACGAGGGAGAATATGATGCAGACGAAGGAAAAAGTGTGCGGTGTTCTCAAGCGATATACACCACTGACGAGCGAACTGGTGCGGCGCGATGTCAAGCTCAAATACCGGCGCAGCGTGCTGGGGTATCTGTGGAGCCTGTTGAATCCCCTGATGATGATGACCATTATGACGCTGGTGTTTTCGCGCGTCTTCCGCTATGACATGGCCAATTATCCGCTGTATCTGATCTGCGGCCAGACGCTGTTTTCGTTTTTTAATGAATCGACCAACAGAGCCATGTATTCAGTGATCGATAACGGCCCGCTGATTAAAAAGGTGTATATCCCCAAGTTTATTTTCCCGATTTCCAAGGTGCTGTCCAGCTTTGTGACGATGGCCTTTAGTCTTGTGGCCATACTGATCGTCATGCTGTTTACGCGCACGTCTCTGCATTTTTCAATGCTGCTGTTCTGGGCGCCGGTTGTGCTGCTGTTGCTGTTTTGCTGTGGCATGGGCATGATTTTGTCGGCACTGTCGGTCAAGTTTCGCGATGTGACGCACCTCTACAGCGTCCTGACCACGGCCTGGATGTATCTGACGCCGATTTTTTATCCGCTGGAGGCGCTCTCGGGCTGGATTAAGATGCTGGTCTCGTTCAATCCGCTGACGGTTTATATAACGCTTTTCCGCACGCTGATGCTGGAGGGAAGCGCGCCGGGCGCGGGCGCGTGGCTCTTGGCACTGGGCATGTCTTTGCTCATGCTGTGGCTGGGGGCGCTGGTGTTTGGCAAAATGCAGCGCGACTTTATACTGTATATTTAGGAGAAAAACGTGGAGAACATCATTGACGTTCAGAATGTTTCCGTCCGGTTCAATCTGGAACAGGAAAAGACCGATACCATCAAGGAATATGTGCTGAAGCTGCTTCAGGGAAAGTTGCACTTTAATGAGTTTTATGCGCTTAAGGACGTCAGCTTTTCGGTAGAGCGCGGCGATTCTCTGGCGCTGATCGGCACGAACGGCAGCGGCAAGAGCACGATGCTCAAGTTGATTGCCGGGGTTCTGTATCCCACGCAGGGCCGCGTCAGTGTGAAGGGCAGCATTGCGCCGCTGATTGAGCTGGGCGCGGGCTTTGATATGGATTTGACCGCGCGGGAGAACATTTTCCTCAATGGCGCAGTGCTGGGGCATTCGCGCGCGTTTATGCAGAAACACTTTGATGAAATCGTGGATTTTGCCGAGATCGAGGAGTTTGTCGATGTGCCGGTCAAGAATTTCTCCTCGGGCATGGTGGCACGCCTGGGCTTTTCCATTGCCATGCAGGTGCGCGCCGATATTCTGGTCGTGGATGAGATTCTGGCTGTGGGTGATTTCCTCTTTCAGCAAAAGTGCTATAAGCGCATGGAAAGTATGCTTTCGGGCGGCACGACGCTTTTGTTTGTTTCGCATGACGATCAGATGGTTCAGCGCATGTGCTCCAAGGCGGTCTGGCTGAATGAGGGACGGCTGATGAGCAAGGGGCCGTCGAAGGACGTGTGCGCGCAGTATCGTGCGGCGATGGAGGCCAATCGATGATTCTTCAAAAAATACTCTTTCCGGATGCGCGCTTTTGCCCGGAATATGATTTGTATGTGTGTATGCTGGATGATCCGGCTCAGCCTGTCAAAGAATCCACAATGCGACCTCGCAATGCGTCTTCTTA
>CAYOTH010000175.1:0-4865 GCA_964406835.1 uncultured Oscillospiraceae bacterium | reverse complement strand
GTGATCTGCTTATAGTAGATCATCAGCACGGCGCCGGCTATAAAGACGATGCTCAGTATAATGCCCAGGTAGAACAGCCCGCCATAATTGCTGTAGAAATCAGCGCGGTTAGCCGCCAGTGATTCCGAATAAAGATAGCGAACGCCCTCAAACTCGTAAAGACTCCGCTCATAAAGCATTTCATGAAAGCGATTATGGATATCCTCGCTCTGCTCATCGTCGGCCTGTGCCACATCGAAGAGATACTTCCACTCAATCGAAAGAATGTTGCTGCCGCTCTTCCTCTGAAAGACCTCGACCGCCCTGAGCGTTTCGTCGTCATCGGGCAGCACCACCAGCAGCGTATCGGCAATCGACACAGCCGAGAGACCGTTCTCCGGGAAAATCACCGGGTCATGAACGATGTTCCAGCCGCCCTCCACATCGGAAATTTCCAGGCGTTCAAGCGTATAGGCGCTGCTTCGATAACCGGCCAGCGCCTCGACCACCCCGAGCGTGACCTCGGTTCCATTAAGGCGATTATACTCGCTCAGCGGCAAAAACAGCACATAGCCTACGTCCTCATAGCTAAAGCCACCGCCCTGTGAAAGCACCTCATCATAATCCAGATACATAACACCGTCTCGAATCATGGCCGACGTGTTGGCGCTGCGATAAAAGAGCACGTTTTCCGGCTGAACATCCATATCCTTCAGCGTGTCCTCTATCGTCCTCTGCAGGAGGTCAATATGATCGTCGCTGCTGTCTTCAAGCGTTTTAAAGTAGATCGTGTTGTTAATATCGCGGGGATAGCGATTGTGAAGCGATTCCTCCATGCCAAAAAACAGGCTGGCCGTCGAGGAAATCATGACCATGACCATCGTGGCCAGTATACAGATGGACGCCAGGCCCGCGCCGTTGCGCTTCATGCGATAGGCCATCGAGGAAGTGGCTACAAAGTGCTTGCTCTTATAATAAAAGCGCCGGTTTTTCTGAAGGATTCGGCATAAAAGCACCGAGCCTGAAATCATCAGAAGATAGGTCGCCACGATGACCATAATCACCGCGCCAAAGAACCAGATCATGGCCGTGATCGGCTGCTTGATCGTCACGGCCAGATAATAGGCTGCGCCCAGCAGCAGCACGCCCAGAAGCCCCAACACCCAATTGGCGCGCGGCGGCTTTTCGCCGACATTCTCGCTTCGAAGCAGCTCCAGCTCGCCGGAAAAGCGCACCTGACGAATGCTGTTGAGCAAAATCAGCAAAAAAAATAGCGCAAAAAAACCAAAGCGTCGTGCCAATGCTGCCCATGCTGATGCTCATCGTGTAATTGACCTGCGCGTTCATGATGTTGACAAGCCCCAGTTCGCCCAGCTTGGAAAGCACAATGCCCGCCGCCAGCCCGAGCGAAAGCGCCAGTCCCGCCGTAAAGAGCGTCTCCCAGCAGAGAATGCGGGCGATGTTGCGTTTGCCCATGCCCAATACATTATACATCCCAAACTCGCGGCGTCTGCGACGCATCAAAAAGGAATTGGTATAGAAGAGAAACAAGGCGGAAAACACACCGATCACGATCGTTCCAAAACCCCATAATGACGTTTAACGTCGTCCCGCCGAGAATTTTTCGAATCAGCTGACTGTCATGAAGAAAGGCCACAATATAAAACATCATAACCATGCCGATGCTGGTCAGCAGATAGGGCAGCGTCATACGGCGGTTTTTGCGCAGGCCGTCCATGGCCAGCTTGGGATAAAAGCCGATTTTCATCTGCGCTCACCGCCCGTCGCCAGCAGTGTCAGCGTATCGGAAATCTTCTGATAGAGCTGCTCGTTGTTATCATCGCCGCGGTAAATCTGATGATAGGCCTCACCGTCGCGAATAAAGAGCACGCGCTCCGCCGTGCTGGCCGCCTTGACCGAATGCGTCACCATGATGATCGTCTGGCCCTGCGCGTTGATTTCGGCAAAGAGGCGCAGCAGCTCGTCGGTCGAATGGGAATCCAGCGCGCCGGTCGGCTCATCGGCCAGGATCAGCTTGGGATCGGTGATGAGCGCGCACGCCACTGCCGCCCGCTGCTTCTGTCCGCCGGAAACCTCGTAGGGGTACTTTTTGAGAATCGAACCAATGCCCAGCCGCGCCGCAATGGTGTTCAGCCGCGCGCGCATCTCCCGGTATGATTTCCCGGCCAGCACCAGCGGCAGATAAATGTTGTCCTCCAGCGTAAAGGTATCCAGAAGGTTGAACTTCTGAAACACAAAGCCCAGATTCTCGCGCCGGAAGGCCGCCACGCCCGCCTCGCCAATCTGCGTCAGGTCTCGCCCCTCCAGCAAAACCCGCCCGCCTGTGGGCTTGTCCAGCGCTGCCAGAATATTAAGCAGCGTCGTTTTGCCCGAGCCGGATTCGCCCATAATCGCAACGTATTCGCCCTTTTCAACGCTGTACGTCACATTCCTGAGTACTTCCACGCGATTTGCGCCCAAGCGCGACGTATAAACCTTTTTAAGTCCCTAAACCTCCAAAATGCTCATAGCTAATCCTCCGATCCGTTTTGCGTTTTGCCTTTGACGTTATCCATTGTATCAAAACGGATCAGGCCGCGCCATGCAATCGCCTTACAATTTCCCGCCCGCATCTTACAATTCTGTCACATGCCTCTATTCGGCGCGCACAGGTTCCTGCGCCATGTCCAGCATGATCTGCGTCCCCTGCCCGACCTGAGACTGCGCGCTCAGCCCTATGCCCAGCTTTTCACAGACCCGGTGACACAAATACAGCCCAATGCCGGTGGAATGGCTCTCGCCGCGCCCGTTAAAGCCGGTATATCCTCTTTCAAAGACGCGCGGCAGATCGGACGCTGCAATACCTATGCCCGTATCCTCTATACAGAGCACATACTGGTCCTTCATGTACATCCTGATGCCACCCTCGCGCGTATATTTAAGCGCATTGGAGAGCAGCTGTTCAATAACAAAGCCCAGCCACTTTTCATCCGTCACAATGCGCGTTTCAAGCCGCTCATAGGTCAGATGAAGCCGACGTGCGCTAAACTCCGTGGAAAAAGGCCGCACGGCGCGGCGCACAATCTCGTCAAGCTCCTGCTCGCGAAACACATAATCGCTCGATTCGGAATCCAGCCTGAGATAGGCCAGCACCATGTCGGCGTACTGCTCGATGCGAAACAGATCCGCTGAGAGCCTGCGCGCCGTCTCCGAATCCTCGCCGCGCAGCGTCAGGCGCATGGAGGCGATCGGCGTTTTAATCTGATGCGCCCAGACGGTGTAATAATCAATCATGGCGCGATAGCGCACGGCGGCCTGGCTTTCGCTTTCGGATCGCTGACGCCGCATCGCCTCGACCAGCGCCTGAAGCTCCGCTTCCTCCAGCGTGCGCGCCTCGGGCAGCGCGGCGTTTTCATCGTGCTGCGCCGCCTCAATCGCCCGCTGCCGCCCCCTCGTGCGTCCAAAGTCCACGATCATCACCACGCCCAGAAAAAGCGCGCAAAGCAGCGCCGGATAGGCCACCGCCGCCAGCGGCAAATGATACAGCGCAAACGAAACGACAAAAATCGCCGTGCAGACCAGCAGCAGCACAGCCACGCGCACGCGGCTCTTCAAATACGCCCAAAACAGCTTCATACGCCCTCACTCCACAATATAGCCCACGCCGATTTTCGTGGCAATAAAGCCCTTGAGTCCCTCCGCATCCAGCTTTTTGCTAAGCCGCCCCACATTGACCGACAGCGTGTTTTCATCGACAAACGAATCGGTCTCCCACATGCGCTCCATCAGCTTTTCCCGGCTGACCACGCGCTCCTTGTTTTCCATCTGGCAGAGCAGAATGCGATATTCGTTTTTGCTCAGCTCAATGGCCGCGCCCTGATAAGTCAGCGTGTTATCGCCCAGGTTGAGAATCGCACCCTTATGCTCGATCAGCGGCGCAGCGGCTGCAAAATCATAAGCCCGTCTCAACAGCGCCTGCACCTTGGCCATCAAAACACTCAGCTCAAACGGCTTGGCAATAAAGTCGTCGCCGCCCATATTCATCGCCATGACGATATTCATGTTATCCGACGCCGAGGATATAAAGATAATCGGCGCCTTGGAGACTTTGCGAATCTCCGCACACCAGTGATATCCGTTAAAAAAGGGCAGTCCGATATCCATCAGCACAATATGCGGCTGAAAAGCGGCAAACTCGCCCAAAATATCGCGAAAATCCTCAATGATGCGGCAGGACATCGCCCACAGCTCGGCCTGCACCTTGATCGCGGCGGCAATGCCCGCATCATCCTCGACAATCAGCATTTTATACATGGTCATTCCCCCTCCCGGCCATTATAGCACAGCCGTGCGCCGCCGCCAAGAGGCTGTTTTCGCCAAGCAGTGATAAAAGCACGGCAGACCTTCGTTTAAAAGGCTTGCCGCACTTTTTGACTTTATAAAACAGATTTACGAAACAGAGGGCCTGATCACCACGCTCGTCACGCTGGCGGCGGGCAGAGTCAAGCTGTCTCCGTCCGCAAAATCAACAAGACGCGATACAGGCTTAACGACTTCGTGCTCTTCAAAGGTGCTGTATGTATGAACATCCTCGGCCGAAAGCGTGTACACGACGGCACTTCCGCTCAGGCTGCCTCCAGCCCCGCGCAGTCTCACGCAGACCGCTTCGTAAAAACGCCCTTCAGATTGAAGAAATTGCACACCGAAGCGGCTTTTCAAGCCTGCGCACGCTCGACCTCGCCTGCCACGAAGTCACCGGCCAAACGCCCACCCAATGGAAAAAGCAGCCCTGGTTTTCAAAAAAATGCCGCGTCCTCACAGGAACGCGGCATCAGCCTGTCAAAGAATCCACAATGCGACATCGCAATGCGTCTTCTTATGCGATA
>CAYOTH010000174.1:0-4871 GCA_964406835.1 uncultured Oscillospiraceae bacterium | reverse complement strand
AACTCAAACTGCTTTTCCTCGTTGACCAGCAGAATGTACTCCTGCCGCCGGCCGGGGCAGGAGTACATTCTGCTGGTCAACGAGGAAAAGCAGTTTGAGTTGGTGCCCTATCGGCAGATTACCGACGATCAGCCCGGCCTGCGCGCCTTTATGTTCGAGCGCCAGGGTGCGCGCTGGGTGGTTTACTGGCATACCTTCGGCGAGGGGACGCTGGCGCTGCCGATGAAGGCGCAGGATATCGAGGTGCGCGATGCGCTCTATGAGGACGCGCTGTCCATTGACGAGGCGGAGGATGGCGTTCGTCTGCCTATCGGCGGCCGGCGCTATCTCAAAACGGCGCGTTCGGAAGCCGAGGTGCTGGCGGCCTTTGAAAAGGCGCGTCTTCTTTGACGAAAGATTTTTAAAAAGGCGCCGTCGTACTTGAGTTTTTCAGGCGGCTATGCTATAATACAGAGCGGATAAGGACATGATTTCGGCTGAATAGGGCCGAGTATTTTGAGGAGGGACACCACTATGAATCGTCAGGCTGCTTTTGTGGATGCCAAGAAGCATCTGAAGGGTGCGTTGCACTGCCATACCACGCGTTCGGACGGACAGGGTACGCCCGAGGACGTTCTTAAAAAGCATGTTGAAAACGGCTATGATTTTGTCGCGCTGACCGATCATCGCTTCTATAACTACAATAACTACGGCGACGCGTCGCTGACCATCATTCCCGGCATGGAAATGGACGCCAATTTCCCCGGCTCCGGTTGGAACTATGTGCATTGCCATCACATCGTCTCCATCGGTCCGGAAAAGGCGCAGGGCAATGGCTTTGAGCAGGATCAGCGCTTTGAAAGCGTCCGCCTGACCAAGGCCGAGGACTGCCAGGAGATGCTGGACATGCTCCATGAGGCGGGCAACATGACCATTTACTGCCATCCCGGCTGGAGTGGCACGCCGGCGCGCGATTTTGAGATGCTCAAGGGCAACTTCGCCATGGAGCTGTGGAACAGCGGCTGCGCCATTGAGGACGGCGTGGATGTTGACAACGGCCCGATCTGGGATGAGCTGCTGGCTCAGGGCCAGGTTATCTACGGCGTGGCGACCGACGACGGTCATCCCATGTATCAGCATTGCAACGGCTGGGTGCGCGTCAATGCCGAGAACAATGTTCCCGCGATTTTGGAGGCGCTCAAAAACGGCGCGTTCTATGCGTCCTGCGGCCCGGAAATCTATGATTTCTATCTGGAGGACGGCGTGGCGCATGTCAAGTGCTCGCCTGCTTCCAAGGTGCTGTTCCGTCACCTGAACGTGCCTTATCATGTGACCGAGCCGAAGGATGGCGAGACGGCGGTCACTGAAGCCGAAATCAAAGTCAACATGAACACCGGCTACATCCGCGCTGTGGTCATCGACGCGCAGGGGCGCTATGCCTGGACGAACCCGATTTTCATCGGTGAGGCGGACAGAACCTAATCGGCAAATCAAACAAAACGGCATGACCGGGGCTGTCCGGCCGTGCCGTTTTATTCATGAAAGCAGCAGAACAGAAACGGGGGAGTCCCGGCGGAGGATGCATTTTATGAAAGCACTGACCTATATCGAACGGGGGAAATTTGCCCTGACGGAAAAGAAACGGCCTGAACTCAAGGAGGTACACGATGCCATTGTGCGCGTGACGCTTTCGTCGATCTGTACAAGCGATCTGCATATAAAGCACGGAAGCGTGCCGCGCGCCGTGCTGGGGATTACCGTGGGGCATGAAATGGTCGGCGTGGTGGAGGAGGTCGGCTCAGCGGTTAGCAGGGTTCGTCCCGGTGATCGTGTGACGGTGAACGTGGAGACCTTCTGCGGCGAATGCTATTTTTGCAGGCACGGCTATGTCAACAACTGCACGGACAAGGACGGCGGCTGGGCGCTGGGCTGCCGCATTGACGGCGGGCAGGCCGAGTTTGTGCGCGTGCCGCATGCTGATCAGGGGCTGGAGCGGATTCCCGATTCGGTCAGCGACGAGCAGGCGCTCTTTACCGGCGATATTCTGGCCACAGGATTCTGGGCGGCGCGCATTTCCGAGATCACGCCCGAGGATACCGTGCTGATTATCGGTGCGGGGCCGACCGGGCTGTGTACGCTGGCGTGCGTTTTTTTGAAGAATCCCCGGCGTATCATCGTCTGCGAAAAGGACGAAGTCCGCCGCCGATTTGTCCAGACGCATTATCCCGAGGTATTGGTGTGCGGGGCGGAGGGGTGCGAGGCCTTTGTGCGCGAGCACAGCGATCATGGCGGTGCCGATCGAGTGCTTGAAGTGGCCGGCGCGCCGGAAACGTTTCGCCTGGCCTGGCAGTGCGCGCGTCCTAACGCCATTGTGACCGTAGTGGCGCTTTATGATGAAGCGCAGACGTTGCCTCTTCCGCAGATGTACGGCAAGAACCTGACGTTTAAGACCGGCGGCGTAGACGGGTGCGACTGCGCGGAGATTCTTGGCCTGATTGCACAGGGAAAAATCGATACGACGCCGCTGATTACGCATCGTTTTGAGCTTGGCGATATTGAACAGGCCTATCATCTTTTTGAAAACCGGATGGAGGACGTCATCAAGGTGGCCGTCAGAAGCTGATTTGTCAAGCGCCCCGCAGCCGGATGAAACGGCGCGGGGCGCAAACTTTATTCTCTGCAAGAATTTTCGGGCGCGCGCTCAATGGGTAGCCATAGTTCGATGACGCGTTCCTGCTGGTGCGGCTTGGGAAACCAGTAAATCAGCTGGATTTCCGGCGCGTCGGAGAGAACATAGCCGGAAGAGGGAAGCCATTGCGTCAGAATTTCCCGGCGCAGGGGCAGGTGCTCGCGCGTGGGAAAGAGGCAGGGCTTTGTGCGGAAGATGGCGTAAAGATGCCTGGGAATGACGATTTCATCAAAGCGCGCGGCGTCGCTTTCTCCTAAAACGGTGTCCTCGCTCAGGTGACTGCGCACGCTGTCTTTGAGGCGCGCGGCAATGGAAAAGTCATAGCCGCCGTCTCCGATGTTTGAAATGACGTTGTAGTCGGCCTCGTCAAAGCTGCATCGCAGTCCTCGCAGAAGATACTGATTGGCGCGGGTGTGCATGTACAGCTGGCTCTTCTGAGACGCGCGCTCGTCTCCGGCAGGGCTTCCTTTAAAGCGACGCGTGTAGCCGGTGAGAATCAGATCGTCCTTTTCCTCGATGTGGTACTCCATGGTTTGACCGCCTTTCAAGATTAATTGAACGGATAGGCGGGAGAAGACGCGCATGGGCGCGCCGCGTTGGGCCTGTGAGGGCGTGACACCATGAAAGCGTGTAAAGGCGCGGGCGAAGCTTTCCGGGCTGTCGTAGCCGTATTTGAAGGCGGCGTCGATTACGCGGCAGGCTTCGGCGGCCAGCTCGGCTCCGGCCAGCGTCAGGCGGCGCTTGCGGATGTATTCGCCCGGCGTGCAACCGCACAGTATGCTGAAAACGTGCTGAAGCTGAGAAAGGGACAGCGTCGCTTCGCGGGCGGCGGCAGCAAGATCGATGGGCTCGGTCAGATGCTCTTCGATGTAATCAAGCGCGCGGATCAGGCCGACGAGGGGCATCATGCGTGTTCACTCCCTTTTCCGTTCGGGTTCATTATAAGCGACGGCCGTTTGGTTTGTCGTGACATTTTCCGTCTGAATTTGTCAGGCTGAAAAAAGCGCCCCTCGGCTTATCCGAAGGGCACAAAAAATCAGCGATGATAGAGATTGGGGCCTTCATGCTTGGGCTCGCAGGTGAGGTTGATGCCCAGCTTGCGCAGCGTGCGCTCGTCCACCTGAGAGAGGATAACCGAGGAGTGCGCCTCGCAGCCCCGCAGCTTTTTGAGCTGTTCGAGGGCCAGCTTGGCCAGCGGGTTGGTGGCGGCGCAGATGCTCAGGGCCTGAAGGATTTCGTCGGTGTGCAGGCGCGGGTTGCGGCTGCCCAGATAATTGACCTTGAGATCCTGAAGCGGCTCGATAACCACCTTGGAAAGCAGATCAAGCTCCTGATTGACGCCGGCCAGCGCCTTGAGGGCGTTGAGCAGCATGCCGGCCGTGCAGCCCAACAGAGATGAGGTTTTGCCGGTGACGATCGTGCCGTCAGGCAGCTGAATGGCGGCGCCGGGCGCGCCGGTTTTCTCTTCGACAGACAGCGCGGCCGAGACAACCGGGCGATCGTCGCTGGTTACGCCGGCCTTGCTCATCAAAAGCTCGAGCTTGTTGACGGCGCTTTGGTCGATATCGCCGCGCTTGAGGGCGCACATGGTGTTGTAATAGCGGCGGATGATTTCCTGGCGGGAGGCCTGGCAGCAGATCTCGTCGTCCATGATGCAGTATCCGGCCATGTTGACACCCATGTCGGTGGGGGATTTATAGGGAGAGACGCCCTGAATGCGCTCGAACATGGCGTTGAGCACCGGGAACACCTCGACATCGCGGTTGTAGTTGACCGTGGTGATGCCATAGGCATCGAGGTGATAGGGATCGATCATGTTGACGTCGTTTAAGTCGGCTGTGGCGGCTTCATAGGCCAGATTGACCGGGTGATTGATGGGCAGATTCCAGATCGGGAAGGTTTCGAATTTGGCATATCCGGCATCGATGCCGCGCTTATGCTCGTGATACAGCTGAGACAGGCAGACGGCCATTTTGCCGGAGCCGGGGCCGGGTGCCGTGACAATGACCAGCGAACGCTCGGTTTCGATGTATTCATTGCGGCCATAGCCCTCGTCGCTGACGATTTTCTTGACGTTGGAGGGATAATCGGGAATCAGATAGAGGCGGAAAACCTTGATGCCCAGGTTCTCCAGCTTCTTTTTGAAGGCGTCGGCCGCGGCCTGGCCTTCATAATGCGTGATGGCGACGCTGCCCACATACAG
>CAYOTH010000173.1:0-4898 GCA_964406835.1 uncultured Oscillospiraceae bacterium | reverse complement strand
ACCGCCTCTATTATATCAGAAAAGGCCGCTTTTTGCGACCTTTTTTGACAGGCTGTGGACTCTCCTATTGGAGAGTCCGGCGTTCTACCAGCTATGCGGGTGTGCAAAGGTTTGAACAAAGTGAATGCCAGCGCCTTTAAAGGCTGGCCGGTGTCACTGGGCTTTTAGTCTTTGTGTAAATCGCCCGTTTGACGGGGATTATTAAGCGTCGGCTTTCGGTAGGTCAAAGCGCCATTCGTGCTTGCCGGGTTCGACGGAAAAGCTTTTGCCGCCGGGGAGAACCAGCCGGGCATGAGCCAGAGAGGGAATCTGCGCCTTGACAAGCAGCGCACCCTGACTGCGCTGCCAGGACAGCGCGCAAAGCCCCAGCGGGGTCATGATGGAGGCCTCGGCCCGGTTCAGGCCGCTGACGGCGCCGGGACGCAGCGTGATCTCTTGCCAGCCGACGCTGCCGTCCGCCTGCGCCAAACCGGCGGCCCACTCATACAGCCAGGTGTCCACGCTGCCGAACATGATGTGGTTGTGCGAGCCGTCGCGCCAGTGTTCGTACAGCGTTGTTGCGCCGCGCTCGCGCATGAAGTGGAAGGACGGATCGCCTTGGCTGGTCATCAGGCGCAGCGCGGTATCAGCTTCGCCCAGACGGCTGAGCACATCCAGCAGGACGGGCGTGCCGAAGATGCCGGTGTCGAAGTGATCGCCTCGCGCGTGAATGTCTTGAATGATCTTCTGGAAAACGCGCGGCTTTTCTTCCTCAAGAACAGCGCCGCACCAGAGGGCAAAGGCCTCCGTTCCCTGGCATTGCGCGCCGAATCCGGCTGTTTCGGGGTGATAAAAGTGCCTGCGGAAGGCCTCAATGCGCGCTAGGCGCTCCTGATCAAGCGTGCGGGCCTCGTCCTCACTGCCGAGGATGCGGGCCATCTGGCTCATTTCCTCCAGCATGCGAATGGTCAATGCCGTGTTGACCAGCTCCGTTTCGATTTTGACGGCGGCGGGCGGATCCCAATCGCCTAGGCACCAGCCGCCTTCCTCCTCACGCACAACCAAGCCGTCTTCGCTGCGGCTGCGCAGATAGTCCATCCAGGAGAGCATGTGCGGCCAGGCTTCGCGCAGTATGCCGGCATCGCCCGTAAAGCGGTACAGCTCCCAGGGGACAAAGACAATGGCGCCGCCCCAACCGCCCGGGCCACCGCCGCCGTTATAGAAGGGCGCAGTGTGCGGCACATGGCCGGTTCGACGGTTCTGCGCGTCCATTATGTCGCGCATCCATTTTCTCAGGAAGGCGTCGGCTTCCAGGTTCATCAGCGTGGCAGCGGCTGTGATTTGGCCGTCTCCGGTATAGCCGAGGCGCTCGCGGTGCGGGCAGTCCAGCGGTACGCCGCCGTGCTGGTTGGAACGCATACTCATGAGCGTGGCCTGGTGGAACCAGTTCAGCGTTTCGTCATCGCAGGAAAACTGTCCGCGCTGCGGGTGATTGGCGGCCACCAGCACGGATTTAAGGTCGGCCTTAAAGTCAAGGGCTGTCAGTTTCTGGCCTTCAAGACGAAGCGGCGCTGTTTCATCGCCGCGTTTTAAGGTTACTTCAGCGTAGCGATAGCCGTGCCAGCAAAAATGTGGATGAATGGTCTCAGTGGCGTCCCCGGCAAAGACAAAGACGTCCTGCTGAATTTGCTTTTCGCCGCCTGAGCTGCCATAGTCCAGATGCCAGCGCTCATCGCTTTGAGTGATTTCCTCGGCAAAGCGCATTTCAAGCCGATCACCCCGGCGGGCCTGAGCCGTGACTTCGACCCAGCCGGACAGATTCTGGCCGAAATCAATGATTAGCTTGCCGTCTCCTGTCTCCAGCGCCCGCTGAGGCAGATATTCGGTCAGGGGCGCATCAGAGGGACAAAGCTGCGCGGTGAGCGCGCCACGGGGCGCTTCGGCCCGGAAAACGGGATGGAGCGTCGTCTGGTCGCGTGTGCGGTCGATTTCCTCGCCGTAGAAGATGTTGTTTCGAACGGTTTCGCCCGGATGCCATTGCCATAGCTCGTCACTGGAGAAAATTTGCTCGTCCAGACGCATTTCAAGCTGCAAGACGGGCGATTCTCCGTACCAGAGATCGCCTTCAACCAGACGTCGGTTCTGGTGATACCAGCCGTTGCCCAGCTTGACTTCAACGGTGTTGACGCCGCATTTCAGCAGGCCATCCAGCGAAAAAGCGCGGTAGGGAGTGCGGAACGCGCCTTCGTAACGGTAGGGATAGAGCATGTGGGTCAGCGGCTGAGCGCTGTAGGCTGTCCAGATCGGCTGAAGTACTTCGTCGCCGACCGGCGTTCCATTGACACACAGTTCGAAATAGCCGAGGCCGCAAAGATAAATGCGCGCTCTTTCTGGAAGCTTGTCCAGAGAAAAGGAGCGGATCATAACAGGGGCTTCTTCGCTGAAATCGGCGCGGATCCAGTGACCGTGCCAGTCGTCTTCACGAAGAAGGCCGGTTTCGAACCAGTTGACGGCCTCGGCCAGCGTTTGGGGCTGATCCTTCAGGCGCGTCATGGCTTTCCACCAGAGACGCTGATTTGAGGACAGCGCTTCTCCCGCGTAATCAAGCGCGGTCTGTCGGCTGTCGATCCAGCCGGAGTCCCACAAAAGAGAGGAAAATGTTTCGCTGGTGCTAGCCTGGACACGGATCTGCGCCTCACCCGTTTTGTCTGTTTGATAGACCCAGCTCAGGCGTGGCGCAGTGGCATCCACGCCCAGCGGGCAGGTCTGGTATTCGCAGCGCATATGGCTGATTTGATTGGTCATGGCAATTACCTCATTATGTCATTCGGAGGGATTAACGATTCGGCGTGTCGGAGCCTTCGGAATCGTCCTTTTCAATGGCCGCCGTCATTTTATTGGCCGCGCGAATGCGGTCATAGACAAAATCAGCCAGCTTGCGGGAACGATCATAGAAGAACAGGCCGTTTTGCTCCTGCTCAATGTCGGTCAGCTGCGTGTAGCAGAAGCCGCAGATGCGGGGATGTTCCAGAAGAACCTGCGTCAGACCCTCGTAGCGGGCGGCAAATTCTTCTTCCGTGCGCGGTGTATCGCCATAGCCCCAGGCATCCTGGCTTGTTTTGGCCAAATCAGGGTTCCAGAGCGTGCCGCCGTATTCGCTGACCCAGTAGGGCTGGCCTTTGTATTGAATGGGGCGGTGCGGTGCATTGCCAACATAGCGGTCAATCGGAATATGGCAGGCCGCCGGATCCTCTGCCATGGGGGCAAAATAGCGGAGGAAGGTCTCGGGATTCTGCTCGTAGTCATGCACGTCGAACATATCAGTGTCGTAGTGCATGCCGCCGCTGGCATCGATGCAAGGGCGGAGGGGATCAAAGAGCTTGGTGACGCGGTAGAGCAGGCGGTGCGTTTCGATATCCAGCGCCATATCGTGGTAGGTTTCGTTGAAGGGGCACCAGCCGACCAGGGCGGGGTGATTGTAGTCGCGCTCCATCACTTCGAGCCATTCGGGCAGAAAATCTTCAAGACCCTGCGCGCTGGACAGGTCGTTTCCGTTGGCATATTCGCTCCAGACCATGTAGCCCAGCTTATCGGCCCAGTACAGCGTGCGCTCTTCAAAAACGCGCTGGTGAAGCCGTGCGCCGTTAAAGCCAAGATCCAGCATCAGCTCAATATCGCGGCGCAGATAATCGTCGCTGGGGAAGGTGTACAGTCCTTCCGGGTTGAAGCCCTGGTCCAGAATAAGGCGCATAAAGACCGGTTTTTGATTGATGGTCATGGCGCGCTGATTCAGAGCGACGTCGCGCAGGCCAAAGTAGCTTTCTACTGTGTCGATGACCTCGCCGGTTTGACCGTCGATCAGTTCCAGCGTCAGGTCATACAATTCGGGCGCGCCGACATTCCAGAGGTGCTTTTCGGAAACCGTGAGGCTGCCGCCGGCCTGCTGGCCGGAAAAGCTGAAGCAGGACGAGGCAACGCAGCGGCCCTGATAGCGAGCCGTCAGGCGGACGCTGTCGCCCTGTTCAATAGCGTGGCCGGTCAATTGAATGTCCAGCGTGCCGTCAGCGGCATGGGGCGTCATTTTGGAGCGTATGAGGTATTTTTTCGGCACATATTCCATCCAGACCGTCTGCCAGATGCCGGTTGTGCGGGTGTAGGAGCAGGCGCGGGATTTGTAAACCTCGCACTGCTTGCCGTAGGGCTGACGGCCGTGGCGCATGTCATCCTGCGCGTTGACGACGATGACGTTTTCGCCTTCACGCAGCGCGTCGGTGATGTCGTGTGTAAAGGAGGCATAGCCGCCCTTGTGCGTGCCGACGGAAATGCCGTTTATAAAGACCTCACTGAAGTAATCGACTGCGCCAAAGTGCAGGAGCACGCGGCCAGCCGGCAGTTTATCCACCGTGAAGGTGCGCCTATACCATACGGCCGGAATAAAATCGATATGCTCAATGCCGGAGAGCTTGCTTTCCGGGCAGAAAGGAACGAGAATTTGAAGCGGATAGTCGCCGCCGGTGGCCATGCCGCGCGTCAGGCCGCTGTTGCCAAAGTCAAAGGCGAAATCCCATGGGCCGTTTAAATTAATCCATTCGGAGCGCATCCACTGGGGGCGCGGATAATCCCGGCGGGGCAGATCAGGATGGTCATTCATCAGCAGGAGAGTCATTGTTACACCTCATTTTTTGAAAGTTTTTTCCAAATCGGAGAATCCCCAAATACGGCTTCATTATAGCATGAAACGGACGAGAAGAAAAGGGGACGGCAAAGAAATTCATTCAAAGGCGGGAAGGCATTTTGCAGGATGGGAGGTAGAGTATTTGAGAACATATACAGATGAATTCAGAAGAGCCAAAGCGCTCTTATCGCGCTCTCAGCCTGTCAAAAAAGGTCGCAAAAAGCGGCCTTTTCTGATATAATAG
>CAYOTH010000172.1:0-4904 GCA_964406835.1 uncultured Oscillospiraceae bacterium | reverse complement strand
GATCGTGCCAACGTTGACATGGGGCTTCGTGCGTTCAAATTTCGCCTTTGCCATTGGAATCAGTCCTCCTCAAATTTATACCGGTCTGTTGTCGTGTTCCGTAACGCGGAACGCGTCTGTCCCTAATGGAGCGGGTGATGGGAATCGAACCCACGTGACCAGCTTGGGAAGCTGGGGCTCTGCCATTGAGCTACACCCGCATTTCGCGCCGCAACCGTACACGCCTTTATTTTAAAGGAATCGGATTAATTTGTCAACAGCTGTGATGGGTTCGAATGCAAATTCTTTGTTTATGTGGGGCGTTATTCGCCCTATGGGACGCATGATTGTTTATGAATTTCACGCTCGCGAAACATTTCCACATAAATTTTAGCCTGGCCGTGTGGATTATTTCTGCTTTTGAATGTATAATATAGTGTGTTGATGTCGTGTCATCATCAATCGATCTATTTTCTTACTGGGAGGCCTGATCTTCTTGAGAAAGAAGCACTGTATCGCAATGCTGCTGGCCGGCGGTCAGGGCAGTCGCCTGGGAATCCTGACAAAGGTCATGGCGAAGCCCGCCGTTCCCTTCGGCGGTAAATACCGGATTATTGATTTCCCGCTTTCCAACTGTTCTCACTCCGGCATAGACACAGTCGGCGTGCTGACGCAGTATCAGCCGCTTGAGCTGAATAGCTATATCGGCTCGGGGCAGCCGTGGGATCTGGATCTGAACAGCGGCGGTGTGTTTGTGCTTCCGCCTTATTCCAAGGGCAAATCCGGAGAATGGTATCGCGGCACGGCGAACGCCATTTATCAGAACATCAGCTTTATCGAGCAGTTTGATCCTGATTATGTGCTGATCCTCTCCGGCGATCACATTTATAAAATGGATTACAGCAAAATGGTGCGCTTCCATGCCGAAAGCGACGCCGACGCCACCATTGCCGTGTTCGATGTGCCTCTGGAGGAAGCCAGCCGCTTTGGCATCATGTCGGCCGACGAAACCGGCCGCATCACACAATTCGAGGAAAAGCCCCCGCACCCGACTAGCACCAAGGCATCCATGGGCGTTTATGTGTTCTCCTGGCCGGTTCTGCACCGCTACCTCATCGCCGACGAAGCCGACCCCACCAGCAAAAACGACTTTGGAAAGAACATCATTCCCAAAATGCTTTCGAACGGCCTGAAGCTGATGGCTTACGGCTTTGAAGGCTACTGGAAGGACGTTGGCACGATCGAAAGCCTCTGGGAAGCCAACATGGATCTACTGCAAAGCCCGCCTGCGTTCAACCTCTATGACGATGTCTGGCGCATTTACGCCCGCAACCCCATTCAGCCGCCTCACTTCATCTCCGAAGGCGCCGTGGTGGACAACGCCATGATCACCGAAGGCTGCGATGTGGCCGGCACCGTGCGCCACAGCATTCTCTTTGCCGGGGTTCACGTCGAGGAAGGCGCCACTGTCATTGATTCGGCCGTTATGCCCGGCGCAGTCATCAAATCGGGCGCCGTGGTCACGCGCGCCATCATCGGCGAGGACAGCGTGATCGGCGAAGGCTGCCAGGTCGGCCGCCCCGAAACGCCCGGCGAAGACAACCGCATTGCGCTGGTCGGCCAGCATACCGTGCTGCCCGATCACTTTGTCGTTAACCCGGGCGATCAGATCGACAGCGATGTGCTGCGTCTGGAAAGGAGCGTGGACGTATGAAAGACGTTATGGGGCTGATTTACACCTCTAAAAACGAAACCAGCC
The DNA here is from genome assembly GCA_964406835.1 of uncultured Oscillospiraceae bacterium. Lineage (GTDB taxonomy): Bacteria > Bacillota > Clostridia > Christensenellales > Aristaeellaceae > Firm-10. The sequence continues at coordinate 3,166 of CAYOTH010000172.1, read as the reverse complement.
TGCGCGAACTGACGGCCTCCCGCGCCGTGGCCGCACTGCCGGTAGGCGGACGCTACCGCATGATCGACTTCATGCTCTCCAGCATGGTCAACTCCGGCATTCGCAACGTGGGCGTCATCATGCAGAAAAACTATCACTCCCTGATGGATCACCTGGGCTCGGGCAAGGCCTGGGATCTACACACCCGAAACGACGGCCTGTTTATCCTCCCGCCCTTCCTGACGCGCGATAACGTCGGCTCCTACGGCGGTATGCTGGACGCGCTGCGCTCCAATCTGGGCTATCTGCGCCGCTCCAATCAGGAGTACATCCTCATCACCGGCGGACACACGGCGCTCTCCACCACCTTTGACGACCTGATGGCCTTCCATAAGGAATCGGGCGCAGATATTACCCTGATGTACGCGCGCAAAAAAGACGGCGATGTGGACGAATCGGTTACGCTGACGCCGCGCCACGTCTATCTCTGCGTTGATCCCAGCGGTCAGGTCACCGATCTTGAAATCGGCCCGACGCAGCCCAAGGAGCCCAACTTCTACATGGACATCATGCTCCTCAAGCGAGATCTGCTGCTGAGGCTGATCGACGAGGCCTTCTCTCAGGGAACGGTGGACATCAACCGCGAAATCCTTCAGCGCAACGTCCACAACCGCGGGTCTCTGCGCATCTGCGCCTATGAATACAAGGGCTATAACCGCCGCGTCGAGACCATCAACAGCTATTACGCGCTCAATATGGATATGCTTAAGCGGGACTGCCGCCGCGAGCTGTTCAACAAATATCCGGTCTATACCAAAATTCACGACGAGGTGCCCGTCCGCTATGTCAACGGCGGCCGCGCCATCAATTCGCTGGTGGCCGACGGCTGCATCATCGAGGGCGTCGTGGAAAACAGTATTCTATTCCGAGGCGTTCACATCGGCAAGGATGTGCGGGTTCAAAATTCCATCCTCATGCAAAGCGACGTCATTCAAAGCGGCGTCGAGATTGAGCATGTTATTTTGGACAAGCACGTCACCGTGCTGAGCGGCAACCGCCTCATTGCGCCCCGGCTGTATCCCATTGTCGTGGGCAAAAACAAAACCGTCTGATTTGTAAACCGCCCAGCCAGCCGACTGGGCGGCTTGCCGTCCATCTGCCCCAAAGAAAGGATTTGCGCCTATGTTAACCTATTTTCAGGAGCCCGAATACACCGGCAACATTCAGCGCATGACCTATCTGAGCGATATCGAGAAGCTGATTACCGAAAAACGAGCCGCCTCGCTGACCGAGCGGGATCGCCTCATGGCTGATTATCCCGCCGACATCGAACAACTGCGCGCCCGCTTCCGCGCCATGCTGGGCTGGCCGCTGGACAGCCGCGAATTTGACGCCTTCCGGCCCACGGCCACGGAAATCTTCCTGGGCAGCGACGAGCAAGCCGACATCTACCGCGTCATCGTTGAAACCATGCCCGGCTTCCGCTTTGGCGGGCTGCTCTTTATCGCCAGAGACCATAAAAAACACCCGCTGGTCATCTGCCAGCATGGCGGACTGGGAACGCCCGAGCTGTGCAGCAATCTCTACCGCGGCGGCGACAGTTCCAACTACAACGACATGACCCGGCGCATCCTGGCGCGCGGCGTTCATGTCTTTGCGCCGCAGCTGCTGCTCTGGAACCAAGATACCTACCACATCCATTATGACCGCGCCGACATCGACAAGCAGCTCAAGCAGCTGGGCTCCTCGATAACGGCGCTGGAAATCTACTGCATTTCGCGCTGCCTGGATTATCTGTGTGAGCGAAACGACGTGGATGAAACGCGCCTAGGCATGGTCGGCCTGAGCTATGGCGGCTTTTATACCCTTTTCACCGCAGCCGCCGAGCCGCGCCTTAAAAGCTGCATCGCCTCCGGCTTTTTCAACAACCGCTTCCTGTATGGATGGCCGGACTGGACATGGCAAAACGCCGCGCACACCTTCATGGATGCGGAAATCGGCGCGCTGATTGCGCCGCGCGGCCTGAGATTGCAGCTGGGCCGGCGCGACGAGCTGTTCGCCGAAGCCCCCGCCCGGCGCGAGCTTGAACGGCTTGAAGCGTTTTACGAGCGCGCAGGTTGTCCTGAAAAGCTCTTTATGGAATTTTTTGACGGCACGCACGAATTCAGTCACAGCGACGAAACAATCGATTTGTTCATGAACGACCTGGCCTGAGCGGCCTTACGGGGAGGAAATTACCATGCTTAAAATTCTGATGGCGGCATCCGAATGCGTACCCTTTGTCAAAACCGGCGGACTGGCCGACGTGATCGGCGCGCTGCCCAAAGCACTGGCCGCCGAGGGTGTCGATATCCGCGTGGTCATTCCCAAATATGTTGAAATCAGCGACGCGTACCGCGCCCGCATGACCCACGTCTGCGATTTTACCGTCGAGCTGGGTTGGCGTCGTCAGTACTGCGGCATCGAAACGATCGAAGAAAACGGCATCACCTTCTATTTTATCGACAACGAATACTATTTCAAGCGTTCCTATGTCTACGGCCTAGGCGGCGATGAGCCGGAACGCTTCGCCTTCTTCGACAAGGCCGTCTTGGAGATGCTGCCCCGAATCGGCTTTAAGCCAGATGTGCTGCACTGCCACGACTGGCAGACCGGCATGATTCCCATGCTCTACAGGCTGCAATATGCCGCGCGTCCTGAATATGCCGGCATCAAAACGGCCTACACCATTCACAACCTGCAATATCAGGGCATATTCTCCATCGACTATGTGGAGGATCTATTGCATCTGGGCCGGGAAGCCTATCTGGACGGCGGCGCGGAGTTCTTTGGCGCCTGCTCGTTCATGAAGGCCGGCTTGAACTTCGTCGACCGCATCACCACCGTCAGCCCGACCTACGCGCAGGAAATTCAGACGGCCTATTACGGTGAAAAACTGGACGGCCTCATGCGCGCCAAATCCGATCATCTGCTGGGCATCCTCAACGGCATCGACATGGCCGAGTACGATCCGTCCACCGATCCGCTGATCGAAACGACCTATTCCTGGCATTCCATCGGCCGCAAGCAGAAGAACAAGACGCTGCTTCAGGAGGAACTGGGCCTGACCGTTGACGAAAACGTCCCCATGATCGGCATGGTTGGCCGCCTGTCCGGCCAGAAGGGGCTTGATCTGGTGCAGTGCGTG
>CAYOTH010000171.1:0-4921 GCA_964406835.1 uncultured Oscillospiraceae bacterium | reverse complement strand
TCATCATACAGGTCATGCCCGGCTGCTCCGAGGTAGCGCTCAAGTCCATTGAGCTGAGCGCGCCCATGTTCATGAACATCAGCAAGACCTTTGCCGAATACGGCCTAAACGGCACCATGCAGCAGCTTCTGGGGCATCTCGAGCCGGAAATCATCGATACGGCGCGCCCAGCCTATCGCTGTGACTGCGGCCGTGAACGCTTTGAACGGGGCCTGATCTCTCTGGGTGCCGAAGAGCTGACCTCTCTCATCAACGAGGACCATGGTGCCGAGCTGAACTGCCATTTCTGCAATTGCTCCTATCGCTTCACCGAGGAAGAGCTTCGCACGCTGCTCGAGCAGGCGCGCAAAAAGTAATCGCTCACTCTTTTCAAGGAGGTTGTCATGCGCAATTCGTCCTCCAATGTCATGCCCTTTGAACAAAACGCCGAGTTCTTTTTCCGGCGCGCGCAAAAAAAGCGGCAGGGCGGCCACTATCCCGAAGCCGTCAGTCTGCTGCTTCGCGCTGTTCAGGCTGATCCCAGCTCGTCCGAGCCTTTGATGGAGCTGGCCGAATTATACAGTGAAATGGGCTGCCCGCTGGAGTCAAACCGCTGCCTGATCGTGCTTTTGAGCCGCCCCCAAGCTGATGTGACCTGCTGGTTTGGCCTGGCCTGCAATCTTTACGCCATGGGCAACACAGCCGGCTCTCAGTTGGCCGCGCTCAACTATCTGAATCAGGCCCCGGAGGGTGCCTATCACGAGGAAGCCTCCCACCTGATTTCCGCGCTGCAATATGCCGAGCACATGATCGAACCGGCGGATCGGCGTCTTTTGCGCTGCCACCGCCTGAACAACCGCGCCGCCGCGCTGCTCAACGCCGATCAGGCCTGCATGGCGCTGCCGCTGATCGAAAAGAGCCTGTCTGTGCACGATGTCCCCGCCACACAAGCGCTGTATGCCTTTGCTCTGAGTGAAGCCGGTGAAACCGAGCGCGCGCTCTGCGAGGCGGGAACGCTCCTGCACCGCCGCGGCCTGTCAAATGCCGATTGCCTGTACGCGCTGCGCATTCTGGCGCAGAACGACCAACGCGAACGCGCGCTGGAGGTAGCCCGGGTGCTTGAAGAGCGCTCGCTGGACGCCTATGAGCGCCGTCAGCTTTTCGACGCGCTGCTCCTGCTGAACCCGGAAGACACCGAAACGCGCCTGAAAGAGGAGCTGGACGCCTCGCCCTTTGACCGGCGGCTCTGGCACGTTCGCGCCGCCCTGGATTACAACGCCGGCCGCACGGATGAAGCGCTTTCACAGTGGCGCAATATGCTCTCGCTCAATCCGCAGGATGCGCTATCCGCGCTCTATGTCGAGGCGCTGACCGGCGGTCATGCCCCCTCCGTCCCGATTCCGCTAAACGCCGTGCTCGCGCCCGAGCTTAAAAGGCAAGCTGAAGAAGCCATACGCCGCGATGAGGCGACGCTCGCTCAGCTGACATGGGCAATTTTTGAAGGTTCCTCTTGCGCACAACGCGCCGTCCGCCAATTGGAGCGACTCGATCACGCCGAGCTGGCGATGCGTGTAGCGCTGGCCGAGCCCTCCGTGCCGTCCCCGATCAAGCACGCCCTGGCCGACGCCTTGAAAAAGCGTGGCATTGCTGATCCCTATCTGCTGATCGACCGCACGACGCTCTCTTTAAGCGCCGCCAGCACGCCCCCTGCCCCCAACGCCGTCTATGCGCAGCGCGTGCTTCGCGATCTGGTGCCGCTGGCCACGCAAATCGACGAGCGACTTATCCCCCGACTGGTTCATCTCTGGGAGGCTGACTCTGCCCGCCTGCCACGCCACGAAAAGGCGCTCTATGCTCTGGGCGCGGCGCTCATTTGTCAAGCTGCCCGGGAGCTGGATATCGACGACCCGACACCTCTGCTTTTAAAAAGGCTGAAAATCTCTGGACGTACCCTGGCATACTACACCGCCCTTTGGGAAAAACTGACGAGGAAGGATGTTTCTCATGACGCTGATTGATTTTGACGCTCGCTTCGGAAAGTACGCTGAAGGCTGGATTGCCGAAAACCGTTCGAAATACAAAAACATGGATGAGCTGGAGGAGCAGGTTCCCGAATTGTATCTGCGCTGGCTCAACACGCCGGCCGATTGGCTGGATGGCCGCACGCCCGGCGAATACTTTTCGGCCTATAGTGACCCGGCCGAGCTGGTCGATATGCTGCGCGCCTACAACGCTCAGTCGATCTCTGTGCCCGATCAGCTGCTGGAGCGCCTGGTCGAGCTGGGCCGTGCGGCGGTGGAGCCGCTCATGACGCTGGCGCGCGAGGATAAAAACCGCGCGCTCACCGTGACTGCGCTCAATCTGCTCATCGAAATCGGCACGGACGAACCGCTCGAGCTGTGCCTTGACCTCATCGATCAGGCCGACGCTCAGAACGAGCTGACCGACGTAGCGGCCGAACTGCTGACCAACCTGGGTTCTGCTGTGATCGAGCCGATTCTCGCACGCATGGAAAAGGCCTCCAAAGCCGCGCAGGAAGCTTTTCTTGATGTTTTGTGCAACTTTCCGGGCGATGAACGCATCTATACTTATACGATCACCGCGTTCAACCGCTGCTTTGACCGCCGCGCTCTGTATGCCTCCTACCTGGGCAAGCTGGGCGATGAGCGCGCCATCGACACGCTGCGCTCGGCCCTCAGCCTGAGCGATCTGAACTATCTGGATTACATCGAAATCGTCAACGCCATCGAGGCGCTGGGCGGCGAGGTGACTGAGCAGCGCGAATTCAGCGGCGATCCCTACTACGAATCTCTGCGGAAAATGCAGTAACACCAGGAGGAATGAACCATGAAATGCAGCGCCTGCGGCGAGGACAACAGCCCCAACGCCCGTTTTTGTTCCTTTTGCGGCGCAAAGCTGACCGCTGCGCCCGCGTCTGACAGCACGCCCACCAGCGACGTCCCTCAAAGCGACGCGCCGAAAACATCGGTTTCGACCGCGCAGCCACTGATCGACAATCCCTATCAGCCCCGGCGTATGCCCACCATCTACGAAAACAGCTCAGAGCCGGTTCACATCGACCTCTCTTCCCTCGCCAAGCCGCACTCCACGCCGGTTTTCCTCTTCGATGACGAAAAGGAAGAAGAAGAGCGGGAGGCACGTCGCGAAGCGGCCCGTCAGGCGGCCGAGGAAGAGCGCCGCGAGCTGGTGCGCAAGAAGGCTGAGGATCCCTTCTATGGCGAAGAGGATGACGAGGATTATGACGACGAAGAGGACGACGAGGAAGGCTCCTCGCATCGCGGCCGGATTGTGACGGTCGTCATTTCGCTGGTCACGCTGCTGATTCTGGGCGTCGCGCTGTATGCCTTTATGTTCTATACCTCGACCGGCTGCCGCCTGCGCGCCTACTATGGCATCTCCGCCGGCGCGGAGGATTACCTCTATCTGGCCGACTGGCAGATTGAGCAGGGCAACGAAGCCGACGCGGCCACCTCCTACTACAAAGCCTTTTTGCTCCGTCAGGACGATTATGACTTTGTGCTCTCCATCGCCGGACACTTCGAGGCCTGCCACGCTTACGAGCGCGCCGAGCAGACCTACATGTACCTGATTGAAAAATTCCCCAATGCCGACGATCCCTACGACAACCTCATGGCGCTTCTGGTCAAGGAGGGCAAAACGGACGTCTACAACGCACTGATTGCCTACCGTGCCGAGCACCAGGCCGGCTATGTCGCGCCTCAGGTTTCGCAGACGCCTGCCGCCGTCACCCCGCCCGTAATCAATCCGGAAAGCGGCGACTACACCGGCACGGCGCGAATCACGCTTTCAGCCGATGAGGGCGCATCGATTTACTTCACCGCCGACGGCTCAGACCCGACGACCGCCTCGCCGCTTTATACCGGCGCGATCACGCTCTATTCCGGCTCCTAGACGATTAAGGCCGTCGCTGTGCTCGACGGTCAGGCCAGTGAAGTGGCTATGGCTTCCTACAGCATTTCCTAAAAAGAAAACGCGCTGTCTGCTCCTTTCAGCAGAACAACGCGTTTTTTCTTTGTTCAAGGCTCCGCTCCTGCTCGCACCAGGGACAGGGCCTTGGATTTTGATTTCAGACGCCCTTTAAACAGGCCTGTTTCAGCTCTTCGCCTTTTTGCGCATTCCTGCATTGTGGACATGCGCCTCTCGAAGCGCGACCGCCAGCTTATTAAGAAGTCCGGCCTGGGGATCATCCAGCTCGCTGAGCGCGCCCAGAGCCGCCGCCCGATCGAGTCGCTGCGAAAGCGCCCGCTGCGCCGCCTCATCCATGCCCGTCAGCGCCATTGCCGCTATTTTAAGCGCCTCGCCCGCATCGGTAAGATGCCGCACGCGGTTATACTGCTTCATCATGACGAACATGCCCACCGACACCGCCGCGCCTTCAAGGATCATCATTTCTCCCATCATGAGCATAATGATGGTCAGCGTCAGGCCACAGAGTATGCTAGCCGTGCTGATGGCAATCAATTCACTTTCGTTGCGCCGCTTCAAGCCGGCCTTTTCAGCCTCCTGCGTCAGCGCATCGCCATAAGTCTTCAGGCGTGCCTCGCAGCGTCGGGCCCGATCATAATCAGGCGCCTTCAAGCCGGAAAGCGATGCGCTCTCCTGCCCGTCCAGAACATAGTCCAGCGCCGCCTTCTCGGAAGCCGACATAGCCGACTTGCCCCGGCGAGTTATCATCAGCTGTCCTTCAGCTACCTCGCTCAGTTCAAGCGCGCCGCGATTCATCAGCGTGGCCAGTGTACCAGTCAGAACATCGCTGTCCGCCGTTTCCTCCATAACAAAGCCGGAAAGCGCCGCCGGATAGCGTTCAACCAGCGTCCAGTCGCTTGAACCCGGCTTGCGCGCCGTCAGGCCATACTTTTTGATTTCCCAAGCCAGCAGCGCCGCAAAAACAACCAGATAG
>CAYOTH010000170.1:0-4942 GCA_964406835.1 uncultured Oscillospiraceae bacterium | reverse complement strand
GCCTTGGAGACAGCCAGCACCGTTCCCAGCGGGCCGCCGCCTTTGACGTAGACGGTAACGCTGTCGCGTTCGTTTTTCAGCATGGCGCCCATCATGGAAGCGCCGGTCAGGAGACGGCCCAGCGCCGCCGTGGAGACGCGGGAAAGATGGTGGATTCTCTGAGCATCCTGAACAAGATGCGTGGTATCGCACAGAAAGGCGCGTGCCTGTCCGCCCATCAGCGAAAGGCGCAGCATGCCGTCCATGTTGAGTGTATTATCGGTCATGAGCGTTTACTCCTGTCAGATTTTTTTCGCGGTGAAGTGCAGTCGGTCGTCAGTTTCGCAGGGCGGGTTCAGGGTTTGACCGCCGTAGACGCGGATATCCGCAAAACCGGCCTCAGCCAGCCAGGCGCACAGTTCCTCCTGGCTGTGGGCGCGCTGGAGGTGATGCTCCTCAAAGCGGCGGTACAGGCCGTTTTCCGTTTCCACAAAGAAGGTCAGATCCATTGACAGCACCTGCGTTTCCGGATCCATTCCATTTTGCCACAGATAAGCAATGTTGTCGCGCTCTTCTCCGTAAAATGCGTTGTTCATGGCGCAAAGCTTGTGGCGGCTGGAAATATCAAAGGCCAGCACGCCGCCCTTTTTCAGGAAATGGAAGGCGGAGGAAAAGAAGGCGAGGACCGATTCATGGTCGGTCAGGTAGTTGACGGCATCGCAGCAGGCGGCTATGGCGTCAACCGGGCGGGGCAACTCCAGCGCGCGCATGTCCTGGCACACGAAGGGAATGGACACGCCCATAGTACGCGCTTTAATCTGAGCCAGGCGTAGCATGTCCTCTGAGAGATCGGAGGCCGTTACGCGCAGCCCGGCACGCGCAAACTGAACGGACATGCTGCCCGTACCGCAGCCGCACTCGCACAGCGTCTTGGGCGTAGCCCCGGCACTTGCAAAAAGCCTGAGATAATAACGCGCCCAGGCGGGATAATCGAAATCGTCCATCAGTGTGTCGTAGACGGACGCAAAATCATCATACATCGAAATAACTCCCGTATCAAAGAATGAAACGAACCAAAGTCTAATCTGAAACCGCGGTAAACGACCAAAGTCTCTCATGGGCGACGGCCGAAAAAGCAAAGGGAGCGGCCCGCTTGATGCCGGACGCGCTCCCTTTATCAGGCTAACCCCATAACGGCGGAACAAGAAGACGCTAAGGGCGCTTTTCTCGCAGCCGCCGGGAGACGATCCCTCCGATTTTTCCGGTTTCGCTGGCCGTCAGCCCGGCCCAGCCCACCTGCAAAAGGCGGTCGGTCAGGCCCAGCTGTTCGGCGGCTTCGTATTTCAGCCGTTCGGCATCGCTCATCAGATGAAGCGTCGGGCGCGCCATATCATCGCATCCTTTCGATGAAAAGTCACGCCTTAGTATGCGCCGTTTGGCTCAGGGCATACGATCAGAGGTTCTTGATGTCCTCTTCAGTAACGATGTCGTCTTCCTCATTGTAGGAAGGATCGCGCAGGCCCTTGTTGACGTCAGCGCCTTCGATGCGCGGGTTGAGGAAGCGGTCGAAGCTGGCGTTGGCGTAGGAGGCCGCCAGGAACTGGTACAGTGCAAAGCCAATGAGCAGATAATACAGGCAGAGGGCCAGAAGCGCCAGGCCGTTGGGGATGAGGTAGGCGATCAGCAGCGGAATAAACGTGATGGGAGCCCAGCACAAAAAGGCGATGGGCAGGCGCGCCAGCGTCATGATGATGCTGTTTTGAATCAGCACACGGAACTTCATGTCGTAGGTCACGGCCATGGGGTAGATCAGCATGGTGGACATCCACCAGATGCAGCAGAAGACGATAATCAGCACCTGGGGAATGATCCAGATCACCGACTGGGTGGCCATGACGGAATAGTAGGTGTATCCCACATAGGTCAAAAGCAGCGACAGTCCGCTGATGAAGCCGACCAGCAGCGCCGTTTTCCAGTTGGCCTTGACGGCATCCTTAAAATCGCTCCAAACAAAAGAGTGATCGTCGCGCGCCCAGTTGCGCATCGGCATGGCGATGCCCATGCGGCCGATGGAGGCGATCATCAGGCAGGGGATCATGAGCAGCAGATAGAACATGAGGTTGCCGCTGATCAGCCCGGCTGAAGCGGCTTCGACCACCTCGCCGGTTTCGGGATCGACGCCCGAGCTGTAAAGCAGCACGAAGACGTTGATGATCGTCCAGAGGATGGCGGGTAGCGAAAACAGAACGTTGAGCAGGTTCAGTGTCACCAAGCCGCCGAAGCGTACGCGCAGCATGGAGAAGAACAGCTGGACGCGGTTCTTGGGAAGCTGGTCAGGCGTGAAATCGGCCTTGCCGGCTTTGCCATAATAGAAGCTGTTAAACAGACCGGACATGAAATGATCTCTCCTTTTTCAATGGTTAACGCCCCTTTGGGCACTCTTAGTTATCATACCACAATGCGCCTCGTTTGCCAAGACGTTCATCCCGATGAAAACGGACTAAAATATGAAATAATTTTAACGTTTTGACCGGGAAGGCTATATCAATGCCAAAATCACGGCATTGAGCACGTCGGCGCCTTGCGCTGTGACGCGGGCATAGCCGTTTTCGCAGGTCATCAGCTGAGCCTGAACCAGCCTTTTGAGCTTGTCCTCGGGAAGAATGTCCATGCGGACACCCCGGCGCGTGCGCAGCCCCAGCATGACTTGCTCTTCAAAGACATCCTGTGGCGTGAGAATTTCAGACGCGTCGCCCTGTTCGCCGTCCAGATAACCCTTTAAAGCGGAAACATTGGCAAAGCGCATGCCGTTCATCAGCGAGTGCGCGGCGCAGCCCAGCCCCAGATAGTCGCCGCGCGTCCAATAGACCATGTTGTGGCGCGATTCGTAACCGGTGCGGGCGTAGTTTGAGATTTCATAGCGCTCAAAGCCGGCCTGGCTCAGAAAATCGGCGGCCAGATGCTGCATGGAGACGGCCAGCTCTTCATCGGGCAGAAGCTCAGGCTGCTTATCGAGCAGTGCCTTCATGGGCGTGCCGTCTTCGACGATCAGCGAATAGCAGGAAATGTGCTCAAGCGGCAGCGCAGCGGCGGTTTCGAGCGTGGCAGTCCAATCGTCGAGGCTTTGTCCAGGCAGGGCATACATCAGGTCGATGCTCAGGTTGTCAAAGCCGACGTCGTGCGCCTGCCAAACGGCGTGCAGTGCGTCATCGCGGCTGTGGATGCGCCCCAGCGTTTTCAAAAGACGATCCTCAAAGGACTGAACGCCCAGCGACAGGCGATTGATGCCGGCGCTTTTGTAGGCGCGCAGCTTGTCGCTCGTCAGCGTGCCGGGGTTGGCCTCGCAGGTGACTTCGGCCTCGGGAGATAGCGTAAAACGCGCGCTTGTCATGGCCAGCAGGCGCTTCATCTGATCGCCGCTTAAAAGCGAGGGCGTGCCGCCGCCGATGAAGAGCGTGTCAATGGACAGGGGGCCAAAGCGGTCAAGTGATTCGTCCATTTCGCGCTCGAGCCGCAGAAGATATGCCTCCAGCCGATCAAGCTGATCGGGAAAGGAGACGAAATCACAGTAGGCGCATTTGCGTGCGCAGAAGGGAATGTGGATATAGAGCGAGCAATGTTTCATAATCAGCCTCGTTTACAGCATGGGCGCGACGAAATCCTGCGTTTTGGCCGTCAGCTCTACCCAAGCCGGGCGAAAGCCGCTTTTAACGGCATTGCGCGCGGAACGCACGTTGGACCAGGCAGCGCAGTAAAAGGGAACTTTATTCTGTTCCAGCGCGGCGAGAGCCAGCCGGGAGGTTAGCGCGGAGGCAATGCCCTGGCGGCGGTACGCGGGCAGCACGTCCACGCCGATTTGCCACATCGTGGCGCAATCCTCGGAAGCGCCGGCCAGGCCGACGAGCGTGTCGCCATCGTAAGCGCCTAGGCAGAGCCGATCCAGCGCGCGACGCTTTTCACACAGCGCGTTGCCCCATTCGGGCGTATAGAGCGCGGCAAATTCTTCCGGCTGAAGCGCGCGGATTTTATAGGGGCAATCAAGCGGCGCGAGGGCATCGACATCGGGCAGGAAGTATTCAGCCATGAAGCACAGACACAGCCCGTGGGGGCGCAGCGCCTCGTTGAGCACCAGCAAATGCGGCGTTTCAAAGCACTGTTCGATGCGGTAGCGACCGATGTATTCCTCGACAGCCTGCCGGTATTGCGGGCGCGTCGAGGCCACGATGTTGTTGCCGTAGGAAACCAGATTGCATTCAAAGGGCAGCGTCAGATAAGCGCGGGCGCGCGTATCCCGGCGCGACGTGACCACCTTATTTTGAGAGGCCGTCAGATCGGCGATTGTGCAGTGCAGTTCAAGAGCTGACTGCGCCAAGGCAAGGTCGTAGATTTCGCGGTTTGTCATGAAAAAAGCCTCGCTTTACAGGCAGGCGCGCGGAGAAACGTTCTCTCCGCGCGCTGAAAGTCGTTATGGAAAAGATGAAAACTCAGTCCATTTTCAGGACGGCCATGAAGGCCTCGCTGGGCACCTCGACCGAGCCGACCTGGCGCATGCGTTTCTTGCCTTCCTTCTGCTTTTCAAGCAGCTTCTTCTTACGGGAGATATCGCCGCCATAGCACTTGGCCAAAACGTCCTTGCGCAGGGCCTTGACCGTCTCACGGGCGATGATTTTGCCGCCGATGGCCGCCTGAATCGGGATTTCGAAGAGCTGGCGCGGAATGACGTCGCGCAGCTTCTCGGCGATGGAACGGCCGCGGGCATAGGCGCGGTCACGGTGAACGATGATGGAGAGCGCGTCGCACATCTCGCTGTTGAGCAGGATATCCAGCTTCACCAGATCGCTGCGCACATAGCCCTTGAGCTCGTAGTCAAAGGAGGCGTAGCCGCGCGTGCGGCTTTTGAGCTGATCGAAGAAATCGAAGATGACCTCGTTAAGAGGCATGTCGTAGCTGAGCAGCACGCGGT
>CAYOTH010000169.1:0-4987 GCA_964406835.1 uncultured Oscillospiraceae bacterium | reverse complement strand
AAGCTCTCGCCCAGTCGGCCGATGACCATGGCCACCGAGTTGTTGCCCAGCGCCAGAATGCCGTCGCTGACCAGCACGGGAATGCTGATGCGGATGTACTCGCGCCACAGCTTGCCCACATGGCCGAACAGATCGCGCACCCTGTAGCCGATTTCCTGATCGCGGAACAGCAGGTATCCGCAGATCACTGCAAACTCGAAGATGCGGGCGATCAGCGTCCCCAGCGCCGCACCGGCCACGCCCATTTCCGGCGCACCGAGCTTGCCGAAGATAAAGATATAGTTGGCTCCCACGTTGACAAAGAACGCGCCGATGGATGTATACAGCGGTATCCTGACCTGCCCCACATTGCGCAGCACGATGGTGCTGGTAAGCGAAAGACCGAGCATGTAATAGGTAAGCACCGACCATTCGAGGTACTCGATGCCATAGTTGATAATGCCCGTCTCGACGGTATAGATCTGCATGATCTGCCGGGGCAAAAACAGCGTCGCCGCACAGAAGAGTGTGGCCATAGCCAAGCACAGGCGAAGCATGATGGTGACGGTATTTTTAAGAGAGGCACGATCCTTCATGCCGTAATAGCGTGCCACCAGCACCGAAGCGCCCATGCCTATGCCCATGCAGAAGATCTGGAAAATGCTGATGAACTGATTGGCCAGCGAAACCGCCGAAAGCTGCGTTTCGCCCACCATGCCCAGCATGATGGTGTCGGTCATGTTGACGCCGGTGGTAATCAGCCCCTGCAGCGCCACCGGCACGGCGATGGACGCCACATGAGCGTAGAACTTTCGGTCCTTGACATAGAGCTTTTTCATATCGGCTCTCCTTTTGTTGTGTTTTTCGCAGAGTTTTCTCAGATTGTACCAAGGCGCGGCGCAGGACGTCAAAAGGTGACTCCTCGAAGCCTCTGCGAGCGCCGTCTCCAGATTATAACAAAAGGCATTGTCCCCCAGACTGCTTGCCAGAACGCCGCACCCAAGCCTACGTCCGACGCAGGGGCAACTCGGGGTGACGCTTGTTCTGCTGCGAAGGGCGTGAACCAGTTTTCCCTACCCAGCCGCACCCGGTCAGACTCCGCAAAACCCAAGGCGACGCGCACAGTTGAACGCATATGCCTCTGCTGTAGGGGCGTTTTTCTTTTAAAAACAGACGATGCGCACGCAGGGACCGCTTCCGTTGCCCTTGGCCGCCTCTCGCCATGGGATTTAGAAAAGGGGCAGAAGCCGTTTTTAAAGATTGCTAACGGCTCACCTTTTCTGATGCTTACCGTGCCGTTTGGGGAAATTTTCACCCCTCAACATAAAGCAAACCCTCCTTAAAGAGGGGCCATTCGCTTTGAATTGCGCCGCCGGAAAAGAGCGCCGCGCCGCCAAAGGCATCGCCGTCCGCAAGAGCGTTGACGTAAAGCGTCTTGCCGCAGCACAGCCCGGCCTGCTGGGCGTATTCAAGCTTGCCGTCGTTTTCCCATTCCTCCCGAGTCCAGCTGACGTAGACTGGCCAGAAGAGCAGCTCCTCGCCCATGGCAAATTGCTCGGGCGCATCCCAGAGATCCCCGCACAGGCCAATAACGCAGGTCTTTCCGCGATAGAGAAAAACCTCAGGCCGCTCGCCCTCGCGGTAGTGCGTGTCCGTCTTCCAATATTCCTTCCAGCCTCTTGAGATGCGGCGGTAATTGTGAACAAGCCGGCCTTCAGCAATCAGTGCGCAGGAAGAATAAATAAAGCCGTCCGCCAGCTCATTATAGCCAAACAAAACGTCAATTTCAAGCTGCTTTGTCCAGGCTTTGATCTGCTCAAATTCATCAGATGCCGTGGACAGCGCGATCTTTCGATCCGCCTCATAGTCCCACGACAGGGCGTTAAACCCCTGCAAAAAGGCCTCGCCAAAGCAGACCAGCGCCGCGCCGCCTGCCTTGGCTTCCTTCATGAAGCGCTCCATCTGCGACAGATTATGCCGAACATCCCGATCCACAAGGCGCGCCGAAGCCAGAGCGATTTTCATACGATCGACCTCCATAAACAAACCGGCCGCCGGATGTTTTTCGTAAACACGCAGCGACCTTATCCTCTGCGGCTCATCCGCCGATGCCGCAGGGATCTCTGTTTTTATGCTCTTTTTAGCAGCTTCCCGGGCAAAGCCAACACGCCAACGCCTTTAAAGAAAGCCACAGCCGCCTTTTAATGCCTCTCGCCCTTGGTCAGCAGTGCTACGCACTCGACGTGCTCGGTCTGCGAGAACATATCCACCGGCTGGACGTAATTGAGGCGATAGCCGCCCTCGGTGGTCAGGCGCTGCACATCGCGCGCCAGCGTGCCGGGATTGCAGCTGACATAGACCACGCGTGGAATATCGCTTTGCGAAACGGCCTGCAAAAGCTTGGCGTCGATGCCCTTGCGCGGCGGATCGACCACCAGCACGCCGGGGCGCATCCCCTGACGAATCATCTCAGTCACTTTGACACCGGCATCGGCCGCATAAAACTCGGCCTTGTCCCAGAGCTTGTTGCGCGCGGCGTTCTCGCGGGCATCGTCCACGGCGCCCTGGTTGATTTCCACGCCCACGACACGCCCGGCCTGACGCGCCATGGCCAGCGAAATCGTACCGCAGCCGCAATAGGCGTCCAGCACCAGCTCGTCGCCCTGAAGTGCCGCCGCCTCGCAGGCGTACTTGTAGAGCGTGTCGGTCTGCACCGAGTTAACCTGAAAGAAGGTGCGGGGCGAAATCTCGAAGGAGAGCCCCATCAGCCGGTCGAGCAGCACATTGCGCCCGGCCTGCAGCACGCAGGTGCCGTCAAAGGCATCAATCGGGCGGCGGTTGAGGACAATTTGATACAGCGAATGAATCTTTTCGCCAAATTCGTCGCGCAGCATCCGCTTGAGCTGATCGATCGACTTGATGCGCCGATCGACTGTGGAGAGAATCAGCATCAGCTCTCCCGAGCGGCTGACCCGCGTGACGATATAGCGCAACCCGCCGCGCTCGTTGGGGTCGTCAAAGGCCGGGATGCGATAGGCGTGCATCCACTTCATGACGATGCGCAGCGCGCGCGTGCTCATCTCGTCGTGCAGAAGGCACTTGTCCATTTCCAAAACGTTTTTGGAACGGCCCTCGAACACGCCTGCCTCGGGCATACCGGTTGCGCCGTTGGTGGCGACGGCAAACTCGCCCTTGTTGCGGTATTTCCAGGGACGAGGCGAAGGCGCGGTGGGGCGCACTTCAACGTTTTGCTGCCGTCCAATACGCTCCAATTGCTGACAGACCACCTGTCGCTTCATCTCCAGCGAATACTTATAGGACATGTGCTGCGTTTTGCAGCCGCCGCAGCGGCCGTAAAGCGGACAAACCGGCGCGACACGCTCCGGCGAGGGGGTCAGCACTTCCTTCAGCTTTGCCTCCATGAAGCGATCTGAAGAGCGCACAATCTCCACATCCACCCGTTCCCCGGGCAGCGCATAAGGCACGAAGACCACCTGTCCGTCCTCGGTGCGCCCCACGCCCTGCATTTCCGTGCCGATGCCGGTTATTTCCAGAATCATCCGTTTCCCTCCGTCTTACAGCGACAGCGTATTCACCAGCTGCTTGAGCTCGGCGTTGAGCGGACGCTTGATGCCCTGCACCTCGCCAATGGGCGCTTCAATCACGCGGTTTTCCTTGACGCCGACCACCAAGCCGCTTCGGTCGTCGCGCAGAAGCTCCACGGCGTGGTTGCCCAGGCGGGCAGCCAGTATGCGGTCCGACGCCGAGGGCGTGCCGCCGCGCTGGATGTAACCCAGAACCGTGGCGCGCGTTTCATGGCCGGAGAGCACCTCGATGATCTCGGCCACCTTCGAGCTGGTCAGCTTATCGCCGCGGATATCGGCCAGCTCGTCATATCGTTCGCACAGGGCGGGCAGATCGCTGGTCAGCGAAGAGAACGCGCCCTCCGCGAAGATGATGATGGTGCTCTTCTTGCCGTTGACCACGCCCCACTTGATGCGCGCGGCCACCTCTTCAACCGACCACTTGACCTCCGGCACCAGCGCAAATTCCGCGCCGCAGGCCAGAGCAGTGTGAATGGCGATATCGCCGCAGCCGCGGCCCATGACCGTCACCAGACTGGCGCGCTCATGCGATTCACTGGTCTCGCGGATGTGGTTGACGCACTCGCAGGCGGTGTTGACGGCGGTGTCAAAGCCCAGCGTGGTCTCGGTATAGGCCAGGTCGTTGTCGATCGTGCCTGGAATGCCGATCACCGGGAAGCCCAGGTTATGAAGCGCGTTCGCACCGGCAAAGGAGCCGTCGCCGCCGATGACAACCAGGCCCTCAATGCCCAGCGAGCGCATGTTGTCAATGGCCAGCTGCTGATACTTGGGCTGCAAAAACTCCTTGCAGCGCGCGGTCATCAGCACGGTGCCGCCGCGATGAACGATGCCGCTGACCTTGCGCGCCGTCATCAGCGTGTAATCGTCCTCGGGATTGAGGTTCTGCATCAAAAGGCCGTTATAGCCGCGCTTGATGCCCACAACCGACATATCGTTGGCCGTGGCGGTACGCACAACCGCACGAATGGCCGCATTCATGCCCGGCGCATCCCCGCCGGACGTCAAAACACCGATTCTCTTCATATTCCTTTCCCTCCCGTTTAGCGGTTACAGTCCCCACTGAAGCAGCGTGTTTCGAGCCTCGCGCGCCTCCGAAGAGAGCGCCAGCACCTCATAGTCCGTCTCCTCGGCCTCGCCCGAAACGGCCCTGAGCTGTATCATAAAGCCCTCCTGCGTCAAGCGCTGTGCCAGCTGCTGCGCCCGTGTTTCTCCGTGAACCATCTGAATAACCACCCAGACTGCGCTCTTTTTCATGACTGTTCCCGCCCTTTCCCGGTTCGACCGGGGAATAAATCAGCTTTTTAAAGGCTTATTGGTACTAAATGAGGGAGCCGCAACACCAGGCTGCAGCTCCCTCGCAGAAAAGACGATTAGGCTTTGCCGTCGCAGCCCAGAACGTCAAC
>CAYOTH010000168.1:0-4998 GCA_964406835.1 uncultured Oscillospiraceae bacterium | reverse complement strand
CGGGCTGAACGGAGGCTCAGGACTGGTCGCAGATGATGTAACGCTTGTTTTGAAGGTTTTCCTAGCGCATGGGCTTTACCGTGCGCGAACTGGATATGCTGGACGGCGACGAGGCCGGCATCAAGTCGGTTACGTTCGAGGTCAAGGGCGAGTATGCCTATGGCTTTTTGAAATCTGAGCGCGGCGTGCATCGTCTGGTGCGTATTTCGCCCTTTGATGCCAATGCCCGTCGTCATACGTCGTTTGCCTCGCTGGACGTGGCACCGATCATTGAAGACAGCGGCGCGATGGAGATTCGCACCGAGGATCTGCGCATTGATACCTACCGTGCCTCTGGTAAGGGCGGCCAGCACGTTAACCGAACTGACTCGGCCGTGCGTATGACTCACCTGCCCACCGGTATTGTTGTGCAGTGCCAGAATGAACGCAGCCAGATTCAGAACCGTGAAACCTGTATGATGATGCTGCGTGCCAAATTGGCCGAGCTGCATGAAAAGGAACGTCAGGAGCAGATGAGCGACGTTAAGGGCGAAATGAAGAAGATCGAATGGGGCAGTCAGATTCGCTCCTACGTCTTCCAGCCCTATACCATGGTTAAGGATCATCGCACCGGCTATGAAGCGGGCGATATTTCCTCGGTCATGGACGGCGATCTGGAGGGCTTTGTGACGGCCTATCTGCAAAAACTCTAATTGATGTTGGCGTCCGTCCGCCGGTTTCGGAGGGCGGGCGCATTTTTCAGGCTTGGGGGTAGAGCGATGAAGCGGTGGGCAAGTATTTGGGGCGCGCTGGGGCTGACGCTGGTCTTTTGGATCGGCGCATTGACCGGGCTGGAAAGCGTATTCTTGGATTCGGCCCGCTATACGGCGCTTCAGGATGAGCTGGATGTCTATGAGGATGTGGGCATCTCCCGTGAGGAGCAGCAGCTGATTAACGAAGATCTGGCGGCCTATCTGCGCGGGGAATGGGATTCGCTGCAGCGGCCGGTGACGCTTCGTGGGGAGACGGTAGCCTGCGCGTTTAACGAGCGCGAGCTGGCTCATATGCAGGATGTTCGCCATCTGTTTGAGGTCGGCTTTGCTCTTCGGCGTCTTTTGCTGATTGCAGCAGCTTTGTTTTTGGGGGCGGCGCTTTGGGGCGGCCGTTGCCATCTGGGTCGAAGCGCGGTGCTTTCGGCAGGGCTGTTTGCACTGTTGGGAGCAGGCGTTGCGGCGCTTGTAAGGTATCTTGGCTTTTCGCGTCTGTTCATGCTTTTTCATGGCTGGGTTTTTGACAATGATCTGTGGTTGCTGGATCCGGCAACCGACGCCATGATTCGTATGCTGCCGGAAGCTTTTTTCAGGAGCATGGCGGCGCAGGGCGTGGCGGCGGCGCTTTTGTTTGGGCTGTTGTTTTATGGCGCGGCTGCGGGCATGATGGCGCTGCTTCAGCGGGTCGCCCGGCCTAAATCATAGGCTTTATGACATCACAAAGGATGTGCTTTTATGAAACTGAATTGGTCATGGGTCGATTCAAAGACGCTCTCGGCTGCCCGAACGGCCAGGCCGCTGTGCATTAATGAGGATATGCAGACGGCGCTGTTTGGCGGCTCTAAGGGGGAAGAATATCGCGTGACGCTGGAAGGGTGCAATTGCATGGCCTTCAAGCGCCGGCCCGATCGCCCCTGCAAGCACATCGTGCGCCTGGCTCAGGAGCTGGGCGTGCTGGATGATCTCTGCACTTTGGCCTCGGCTTCGGAGAGCGAAGGCAGTAAGTGCCCCGGCAAGCATTCGGGCTGCTTTGAAACGCTGTCGGATTATGTCGTTATCGACCTTGAAACGACCGGTCTGAATCCCCGGACGGACGGCATTGTGGAGTTGGCCGCCGTGCGCGTTGAGGACAGCCGGGTGACGGACACTTTTTCGACGCTCTGTAATCCGGGCATACGCAATGCGGCCGAGGCGAAAAACCATATCACGCAGGCTATGCTCGATACCGCTCCTTCTGAGGACGAGGCGCTACGTGCTTTTCTGGATTTTGTCGGAGATTTTCCGGTGGTGGGCCATAACGTTGTTGCCTTTGACAGTACGTTTGTCTATGAGGCGGCTATGCGCAGTCTGAATCTGCCCTTTGACAATGTGCTGGTTGATACGCTCAGATGGTGTGAAAAAACGCACGGGGCTATGGCACATCATCGTCTGGAAGATATGTGTGCCTTTTATGGTCTTGTCAACGATCAGGCGCACCGCGCGCTTTCCGATGCGCTTTGCACGCAGCAGCTTTACGAGAAGCTGAAATATTACCTTTGTGCCGGAGAGGTGCGCGCCGCTTCGGCAGTGTTTAAGGGCTATACGGAGGCGCTGATTCGGGACGGCCTGATGAGAATCACGGACGATGCCGGGCAGGATCTCGTTTTAAAGAGCAACAAAACGGGCCTTTCCGTGTTTATGTTTGGCTCTCTGGCCTTTTCCATCAAGATGAATTCTCGATCTTTGTATATGGAAACGGCCTGTGATGCGGCGTTTCCGTTCGAAAAGGAGATTGACGGCGCTGCGCTGGTTAAAGCAGGCTGTCGCTTTCCGCTGGCCTGCGATCAGGCGACGGCGCCTGCGTATGAGGATATGATTCGTGTGGTCTATGAGCAGAAGAAATCCGCTGTGTTTGGTGAGCATTTTGGCTGTTGCAGCGATTTTGAACGCTGTTCCGATGCGCGGGAATGTCTCTACAAGGACGATGTGGCCTACAAGGGCTGTTATTATCGGAAGAATCTGGAGGAGGGGCGCATTTTCTACGGCAAGAATCGCAACCAGTAAATGAAGGCGATGAGCTGCGGACGCGCCGGGCGCTGTATGGACAGCGCTCATGAGGAGGAAAACATGAATTATGAGATGCTGGCCCGCGAAAAGGCCGCGAAGCTGAAGGAGAAGGGCCATGCCCGCATACTGGCGGTGGAATCCAGCTGCGATGAGACGGCTATGGCCATTGTCGAGGACGGACGCGTGCTCAAATCAAGCGTCATTGCCTCGCAGATTGATATGCATGCGCTCTATGGCGGCGTGGTGCCGGAAATTGCCTCGCGTATGCATGTTGACGCGCTGGATCCGCTGCTGGATCAGACGCTCGAACAGGCCGGATGCACGATGGAGCAGATTGACGCGGTGGGTGTGACCTTTGGACCGGGCCTGGTGGGCGCACTGCTGACTGGCGTGGCCTGGGCCAAGGCCTTTGCCTATGCGCAGAAGCTGCCGCTGATTCCGGTTAATCACATTGAAGGCCATGTCAGCGCCAATTACATTGCTTCGCCGGAGCTGAAACCGCCCTTTGTCTGTCTGGTGGCCTCGGGCGGACACAGCCATATCGTCCGCGTGGACGATTATGGCCAGTATACGATTCTGGGCGGAACGACGGACGATGCGGCCGGAGAAGCCTTTGACAAGGTGGCGCGTGTGCTGGATATTCCCTATCCGGGCGGGCCGCTTTTGGACAAGCTTGCAGAGGATGGCGATGATCACGCCTATGTGTTTCCCAAGGCCGTGACGCACGGTGTTTATGATTTTTCGTTCAGCGGCCTGAAGACGGCGGTCATCAATCAGGCGCATAAGCTGCGTCAGCAGGGCGAGGAGATCAATGCAGCCAATTTTGCGGCCTCTTTCCGCCGCGCTGTGGTCGATTCTCTGGCCGAGAAGACCGTGCGCGCCTGCTGTGATGCGGGTCTTCAGTGCGTGGCTCTGGCGGGTGGCGTGGCCAGCAACCGGCTTTTGCGCCGTGAAATGCTGAAACGCGGCGAGAAGGCGGGGCTTGAAGTCTTTATGCCGCCGGGCATACTGTGTACGGACAATGCTGCTATGATCGGCAGCGCGGCGTTTTATCAGCTTATGCGCGGCCATGTGGCGGATTTGTCGCTCAATGCTGTGCCGTCGCTGGGACTTTTGATGAACGGCTAAGGAAAAAAGCGGAACTTATCCACAGACTCTTGCGAGTTATCCCCATAAAGAAGAATGGATTAGACAAAAATCGCTTTCGGAGGCTCCCAAAAGCTTCGCGAAAGCGGTTTTTTTGTCAGATGAAAATGCAAAAGAGTAATTTGTACACAGCTTTTTGAAGGGTTATCCACGGGCAAATTGTGGATAATGTGGATAACTTGGCCGTTATGCACGAGCGTAAGAGGGATTTTGACAGATATTCCGCCATTTTAACGGATAAAAGAAATCACCTCTGAATGACTTTATGTCTTTTTTAAGACAAAGCGGAGTTTTATGGGAGTTATCCCCATTTGTCCGAGAAAACCTGTGGATAAGTCTGACGTTATCCACAATGCTGTGGGATTCGTCTGTTTGAAAACAAAAATACTGCTCTGTACCGGCCTCAAATTGGCGGTACAGAGCAGTGGCATTGAAGAATTTATCAGAGGCTGCGAGCGAAATAGCGCGCGCGATAGACCGGTTCGAGCGCTTCAACGCGGCGAATGGTCTCTTCAGTGAGCGCATCATCCAGGTCAAGCACCGTGTAGGCAAAGCTGCCGCGGGACTTGTTGATCATGCCGTCGATGTTGACGCCCTGCGCTGCGACGGTCGAGGTGATCTGGCCGACGGTGTTGGGAACGTTGGCGTGCATGACGGCCAGACGATAGCGGAAGCTGTCGCTCAACGGGCAGGCCGGATAGTTGACCGAGTTGACGATCGAGCCGGTTTCCAGGTAATCCTGAATCTGGCGGCTGACCATATCCACGCAGTTGTCCTCGCTTTCCGGCGTGGACGCGCCCAGGTGCGGAATGGCCACGACACCTGGCTGATCCAAGAGCTCGTCACAGGGGAAGTCGGTCACATAGCGGCGAATTTGTCCCTCGGCCAGGGCGGCCAGAAGATCACTGTTGTTGACCAGCTCGCCGCGCGCTAGATTGAGCAGCACCGCGCCCGGTTTCATCTTCGAGAAAACGGAGGCGTTAAAGGATTCACGTGTCGAATCCATCAGCGGAACGTGAATGGAGAGGTAGTCGCACTGGGGCAGCATCTCCTCCTG
>CAYOTH010000167.1:0-4999 GCA_964406835.1 uncultured Oscillospiraceae bacterium | reverse complement strand
GGATCCTCGATCACAACCGCCCGCTGATCGCTATAGCTGCTCACCTCGAAGAAATCAGCAGACACATAGCCGACCTCGCAGTCATACTTGACCTTGAGCCAATCCTCGTCGGAATCGTCCAGCACGTCCACCGTTTCGCCCGGCTGGATGCGCGCCAGAATCTTAGCCCCGGTGTTCGCCTCGCGGCGCAAATTCACCTTCGCCTCCGCCGTAATCACGCCCACCTTGACCTCGACATCCTCATAATAGGCCGCCGTCTCCCGGTCGGTCGCCCGGGCACACGGCGCGCACAGCCAAAGCGCCGACATCGCCGCCGCCAGCATCCTTTTCAAAGTATCCTTCGTCATATTCCGCACTCCTTAATGACAGACTCCCAGTAGTATATCTATCATATCATAGTTTCCCCAAAATATCAACCCCGCCCCGGCTGTGCCGGGTTCCACTCCGCTTCGCGCGCTGCAACCCGATTCTTCAGCGCTTGAGGCGCTTCGAATCTGGACGATTGCTTTAGAAGAAAACCTCTTTATACCACCGACACGCCCGGCCATAGATCAGAGCAGGACGTGTCTTTGCCGTGTACCCGGGCTATGCGAGGCAGGACTGCCCAGTCTTGCCACTCCCCCTCAATCGACATTCCATGACAAGCCCCGCAAACGTAAATCTGCCCGGCTCTGATTTATGGCCGGGCAGATTGGGAAGGCCGCACAAGCCTTCCTATTCATATTAAACTTGTTTACGGGATTGGCGCGTGAGCGCAAGCGGCCGTCGGCACAGCCGACCGGCTCAGCCTGCGTCCATCTCCACAAAGAAACTCTGCTCCTGCGGCTCGATGCGGTCGATCAACCACTTGAGGGAGGTTTCCAGCTGCACGCCGTAACGCGGCTCACCCGCGGTCAGGCTGCTTTTCTCCATCACGCGGCGCACATAATCGCCGGCCAGCGCGACGGCCGAAGGCAAATCGCTGCCGGTCACCAGAGCGCCGGTCAGCACCGAGGCGAACAAATCGCCCGTTCCCGGATAATGAACCGGCACGCGGCGATAGGGACAGACCCAGAACCCCCGCTCGCCCCGGCTGCGGTAGACGTTGGCCGCGCGCCCGTCGGGCAGAGTCATGCTGGTAATCACCACGCTGCCCGCCTGAAAGCCGGAAAGCATCTCATAAATCTCAGCATAGGAGAGCGGCCCCTCGCAATAGGGACGGCCCAGCATCAGCGCCGCCTCGGTCAGGTTGGGCGTGATCACGTCGGCCTCGTCGCAGAGCGTCTTCATCGCCGCGGGCATGTCGCGCGGTATGGCCGAATAGAGCGCGCCCTCGTCGCCCATCGCCGGGTCCACCACGCTGATAGCCTCCTCGGCGGTGGTTTTGGCATAGCCGATCAGCGCGCGCACCAGCTCCACCTGCCCCACCTCGGCCAGATAGCCGCTGTATACGGCGTCCAGGCGAAGATGCAGCGCCTTCCAGTGCTCGACGCAGCGCACCATGAAGCCGTCCAGCGACTGCACGGCCATGTCCTCAAAGCCGCCGGTGTGCGTGCTCAGGACCGCCGTGGGCAGAGGAATCGGCTGCACGCCCAGCGCGCTGAGCGTCGGCAAAACGACAGTCAAGGCGCATCGGCCGACGCACGAGAGATCATGCACGGCGGCGACGGTCGGCGCAGGCTGATAATTCATTGGCTTTTCCCCCTGTTCAGGCGCGGTTTCTCTCCACGAAGCGCTTCATGCGCTCCATGGCTTCAATTATCTTGTCGGTGGCGGTGGCATAGGAGCAACGCACAAAGCCCTCGCCCGATTCGCCGAAGGCTGTCCCCGGCACGCAGGCCACCTTTTCCTCGCGCAATAGCCGCTCGGCAAACTCCTGGCTGCTCAGGCTGGTGGAGCGGATGCACGGGAAGGTGTAAAACGCCCCGCGCGGCTCAAAGCAGGCCAGCCCCATCTCGCGATAGGCCTCCAGCATAATGCGGCGGCGGCGATCATAGGTGCGCACCATCTCCTGCACGGCGGCATAGCCGGTCTCCGCGCCCGATTTGAGCGCCTCCAGCGCGGCGTACTGCCCGGCCGTGGGCGCGCACATAATCGTGTACTGATGCACCTTGAGCATGATCTTCGTCAGCTCGCGGGGCGCACAGACAAAGCCCATGCGCCAGCCGGTCATGGCAAAAGCCTTCGAAAAGCCATTGAGGACAATCGTGCGCTCGCGCATCCCCTCGATCGAGGCAAAGCTGATATGGCGATACCCGCCGTAGGTCAATTCGGCGTAGATCTCATCGGCAATGACGACAATGTTGGTATCCCGCAGCACCGCGGCAATCGCTTCGAGATCCTCGCGGCGCATCACCGCGCCGGTCGGGTTATTCGGGTAAGGCAGTATCAGCGCCTTGGTGCGCGGCGTAATGGCCACCTTGAGCGCTTCGGCCGTCAGGCGGAACTCATCCTCGGCGCGTGTCACCACCGGAACCGGCACGCCGCCGGCAAAGATCACGCCCGGGCTGTAGGAAACATAGCTGGGATCGGGCAAAAGCACCTCGTCGCCCGGCTCGACCAGCACGCGCAGCGCCACATCGATGCCCTCGCTCGCGCCGACGGTCATAAACACCTCAGTTTTGGGGTCATAAGTCACATGAAAGCGCTCGTCCATATAGCGGCACACCGCCTCGCGCAGCTCAATCAGGCCCGCGTTGGCCGTGTAATGCGTGTGACCCTGGCGCAGCGAGTAAATCGCCGCGTCGCTGACCGTCCAGGGCGTGCCGAAATCCGGCTCGCCCACACCCAGGGAAATGGCGTCCTTCATGGTGCTGACAATATCAAAGAACTTGCGAATGCCCGAGGGCGGCACGTCGCGCACGCGCGCGCAGACAATCTCGTCGTAATTCACGGGGTAATCACCAGTCTTTCGTCATCGCGGCGCTCCTCAAAAATCACGCCCTCCAGCTTGTACTTCTTCAGGACGAAATGCGTGGCCGTGGAGAGCACATGCTCCAGCGTGGACAGCTTCTCGGCCACGAACAGCGCCAGCCGTTTCATGCTGCTCGCCTTAACCGTGACCATCAGGTCATACGCGCCGCTCATCAGATACACCGAGGACACCTCGTCAAAGCGGTAAATCTGCTCGGCAATGGCGTCGAAGCCCTCGTCGCGCTGCGGGGTGACGCGCACCTCGATCACCGCCTCGACCTGATCGGTCTCCACGCGGTCCCAGTTGATCATCGCGCCGTACTTGAGGATAATCTTCTGCGCCTCCAGGCTGCGGATCACCGCCGTAACCTCCTCCTCGCTGTGGCCGGTCATCACGGCCATCTGCGTCGGCGTCGTGCGCGAGTCGTTAAACAGAATTTCCAATATCGACAATTCAAGATCCCGAATCATGCTTGCTCATCCTCCTCAGGGCTTTTTTGCCATCGGCATTATAGCAATTAATTATAGACCATATCGCCGCCTGCGTCAATCGCCCGGGCGATATGACGGCTGATTTTAACTCATCTGCCGCCCTCTTCAGCTCTCCCGGCGCGCCGTCTCCGCCTCCACCTGCTCAAGCAGCGCGCTCAGCGGCATCCCCAGCGCCCCGGCCAGCCGCCACAGCGTCTCCACATTCGCACTCTTGCGCCCGTTTTCAATCATCGCCAGATGACTGCGCGCCACCCCCGCTAGCCCCGAAAGCGTCTCCTGCGTCATCTCCCGCTCGACCCTCAACCGCCCAATCAGCCGTCCCGTAATCCGATAATCGTAATCCATTCCTCTCGTCCTCCTTTTCTCTTGCACGCCGCGCGCACCCTTCGCTTGAGGGCGTGCTTCTTTCGCGAGCCTGCACGCCTCACTTCAAGCCCTGTTTTTTTCGCGAACCGCACGCCTCAATTCAATCCGTGTTTTTTTCGCGAGGCCAAAAAAACAAAAAAAGCGCTTCACGCGCCTGAACGAAAAGTCCTATTAAGAAAAGAAGGCATAAAAAAGCGCCCGGGCAGAAAAAACAATTCTTTTCTGCCCGAAGCGCTCGGGATAATTGACTTTTTAGCGGCGCTCGAAGGAAATAAAGCGCGTGCCCTGGAAGGTCAGCCGGCCCTGATCGCCCTCGACGATCATGCCGTACTGCTCGCACTCCATTTCAAGCTCCATGCGATCTCCGCTCTCCACCTCGAAGGTGACGAAATACTGCGTCCAGCCGCGCATATCGCGGCGGCTGTGATATTCCTCGCGGCGACTGATGACCCGCGCCGCCACGCTCAGCCGGGGCGAAGCGTCGTCCTTCTTGTGGCGGCGGGCGCTCTTGCCCAGCGTCACGACAAAGCTACCGATCACCAGCACAAACACGACGATAAAGAAGATCTGAAACAGCATTTCCATCCAGACGAAGCCCATGCCCATCATATTCATTGATTACAACTCCTTAGCTGTGTCGTCAGTCTCGGCGGGAGCGGGCGCCACGCCGCGCGTGCCGATGCTCTTCATCAGCTCGCTGAGATCGACGCCGGTGGCTTCCCGAAGCCCCTCGAGAATCTGATTGCCGGAATTCATGACGTCGCGCACCAGGCGGGACGAGTTGCCCTCGCCGTACATGACGATCTTGTCGGTCTGCGCCAGAGGCATGGCGGCGTTCTTGACCACCTCGGGCAGTGCCTCGAGGTACATCTCGATGATCGAAGCCTCGCCCATGCGCTTTTGCGCCTCGGCCTTCTTTTCGATGGCCTCCGCCTCGGCCAGACCGCGCGCGCGGATACCCTCGGCCTCCTGCTCCATGGCATAGCGGGCGGCATCGGCCTCGGCCTTGCGGGCTTCTGCCTGCTGCACGGCCTCGTACTTTTGCGCCTCGGCCTCGCGCTGACGGCGAATCAGCATAGCCTCAGCCTCGCGCTCGGCCTGGTACTTCTTGGCGTCGGCCGCCTTTTTGACGTCGGCGTCCAACTGGCGCTCCTTGAGGGCGATTTCCTTTTCGGCCAGCTCGGCTTCCTTCTCGCGCCGGGCAATATCGGCGTTGGCGCGGGTGATTTCGATGGTCTTGCGCTGGCTT
>CAYOTH010000166.1:0-5018 GCA_964406835.1 uncultured Oscillospiraceae bacterium | reverse complement strand
GCCTCTATTATATCAGAAAAGGCCGCTTTTTGCGACCTTTTTTGACAGGCTGAGGTACCTTCCCGTAATCTCTCGGGAAGGTGCCTTTTTTTCTTAGCAGCACACAAAAAACGACGCGCCGTAAACGGCCTTTCCAGCCGCCCGCGACGCGTCGTTTTCTTAATCCTTAGCCTTCGATTTTCACCCACTGATCCTTTTGAGCCGATTCCATCAGCGCTTCAAGGACGTACTGAACCTTGACACCGTCCCTCAGTTGAGGACACCACTGATCCTCTTTGCCGCTGACCAGATCGACAAAGGACTGCTGCTGAGGATAGCGATATTCATCGGGAATTTCGATCTCCTCCATTTCGGCATGACCGCCCATGGCGATTTCCATGTGCTTAGGGTCGGTCAAGTCGAAACGGAAGCCGCCCTTTTCGCCGTAAATTTCGGCGCGCACGCGGTTCTTGTTGCCCGAAGCCGCGCGGGAAACGCCAAACGTGGCCGAAGCGCCGTTCTTCATGCGAGCCAGGAAATTGCACACGTCATCGGTCGTGACCGGCACAATCTCTTCGCTGTCCAGCTTCTTGCGCTCCTTGACGATGATATCCATCTGCGCCAGCAAGCCGTCGTAGTCGCCGGCCAGGAAGCGAATGGTATCGAGGATATGAACGGCCAGATCGCCGCTGACGCCATACCGAGCAATGGTCTCGTCGAAGCGCCAATCCAAACGGCGGCCCTCCCAATAGGCGCTGTCCTTCAGATAAGAAGCATAGATGCTGTGAATGCGGCCGATTTTTCCCTCTTCAATCAGCTTCTTGGCATAGCGCACCGCCGGATAAAAGCGATAGGAGAAGCAAATCTGCGATTTGATGCCCTTCTCGTCGGCCGCTTTGAGCAGCGCCTCAGTTTCCTCAACCGAAATGCCCAGCGGCTTTTCGATATTGAAGGGCTTGCCCGCCGCCACAGCTGCCAAACCAATGGTGCAATGGCTGTCGTTGGGCGTGCAGATATCCACGGCGTCCACATCGGAAGAGGCCAGCAAATCGTGATAATCCGCAAAGCGCATGTCCTCCGCAATGCCGAACTGATCGCCGATTTCCTTAAGACGCGCCGGGTTGACATCGCAAATAGCCACCACTTTCGCGCCGGTCACGCTCTGATAGCCGCCCATGTGAGCGCCCGCGCCAATGCCGCCCACGCCGATGATACCGATCTGAATGGGATGATGCATGTGTATTCCTCCTTATTTCGTCTCCATGGGAGTGAACTGTCCATAAACCGGCGGCTTTCCGCAGGGAGCCGCCCAAGCCGCCGCATTGCCCAAAACCTGCCGGATGTTTTTGTCCCAATAGGTTGGATAGGCCTCATGACCCGGCTGGAAATAAAAGATTTTTCCCGTGCCGTAATGATAGCAGCAGCCGCTGCGCAGCACGGCCCCGCCGGAAAACCAACTGATAAACACCAGCTCGTCGGGCGTAGGGATATTAAAGTGCTCGCAATAGGTTTCCTCTACAGGCAGCTCGAAAAACTCGGGCAGACCGGCCGCAATGGGATGACCGGGCATGACGGTAAAAATCCGTTCGCGGTCATTGTTTTCCCACCATTTCGAGCGACACTCCGTGCCCATCAGGCGGCGAAAGACCTTCGAATAGTGGCCGGAATGCAACATAATCAGGCCCATGCCATCCCGGACACGGCAGGCAATACGCTCCACCAGTTCGTCGGTCACGTCAAAATGCCTGACATGTCCCCACCAGAAGAGCACATCGGTGTTGTCGAGCACCTCGTCCGGCAGCCCCTGCTCCGGCTGATCGAGCGTCGCCGTGCGCACTTCAAAGCGGGCCTGATCGTCCTCCTGAAGAGCTGAGGCTATGGCGCCGTGCAGCCCGTCCGGGTAAATGGCCTTGATGGCTTCTTCCTGATCGTGTACGTTTTCGTTCCAGACAGTGACACGAATCATCGCTTTTTCCTCCCGTATGTTTTATCTTCTTCCCCTATTGTACGACGAAGCGACGCGTGTTATAATGTACGCGAGCTTCAATCTTGTTGTAAAATTCGTTCAAAAGGAGAGAGAGATCATGAAGATCGTGCCGTTGAGCCAACTGGGCTACGAAGACGTTTCCTTCACCAACATTGTCGCGCTCTCCCTGCACTGGGGCGCAGGCAACCGCACCATTTACGCTGATGAGGGCCGCCCGGACAACATGCTGTTTTATACGCTTTCAGGAACACGGCGCTATCAGGAAGAAGGAAAAGCCGCCTTTGACGTGACGGCTGGCGACCTGATGCTGATGCCGGCCGAAAGCCGCTACACCAGCACCGTCACCAGCCCCAACGGCACAGACGGCTTCTGTCTTCAATTTATGTTGCGCGATCAAAACGGGCAGCCCTGTCGGCTGGACGAAGGCCTTTCCGTCCTCATGCACGACGAGGACGGCAGTATACAGACGCTGACCGAAAAGCTGCTGGGCACTTCCATGCAGCGAGGCTCATCTCTACGCGTCAAGGAACTGCTAATCCGCCTGCTCGAAGAGGCCTGCCAAGAGAACATTTCCGGCGAGGACTCGGAGATTTATCCGGCCATTCGCTATTTGGAAACGCATCTGCAAGCCCCCATTTCCTTACAGACCCTGGCGCAACTGTGCCACATGAGCCTGAGCACGTTTTTGCGCCGCTTCCAGACCCTCATCGGCTCGCCGCCCGCTGCTTATCACCGTGCGCTTCGGCTGGAGAAGAGCCGCGAGCTCTTGGAAAGCGGGCTGTGCAATGTCGAGCAGGCCGCCTTTGCGCTGGGCTTTTACGATAAATCGCACTTCACCCGCAGCTTTCAGGCGCACTTTGGAATCAAGCCGGGCAACGTGCGCCCCGGGCGCTCTTAATCGCGCGCCAGCGGCTGAAGCATATTCCATGTTTTGCCGCCGCTGAGACGTTCCGCGCCGCCGATCTTGGCCGTGGTAAAGAGATAATCGCCCTGAGGACTGTGCAGCAGCATGGGCCTTTCGCGGCGTTGAAGCGTCATATGCTGCCCATCCTCATAATCCACATCAAACGTATAGGCCAGTTCAGGGTGCTCGTTATCCCAGTGAACGCCGTCCTGCGAGCGGAACAGCACGCCGCCCTTATGAAGGCCGGTGTACGCGCCCACGGCGTCCTCGGCCAGCATCTCATAGCCGTTCTCGGTTTTATAAACGTACATATCCTCAATGGGGCCTTTGGGGAAAATATCCTGCGCCACCACGGTATAGGGGCCTTCCGGACACGAAGCCTCCGCCACAGAAACGTGCAGCGAGCCGTCCCTAAAATAGAGCAGCACACTGCCATCCGGCTTTTCAATCAGCGCCGGGTTATTGGCATCGGGCGGAAGGCAAAGCGGCTGCTCGCTGCGCATCCACTCGCCGTCAATCGTCTCAGCGCAGGCATAGCCTATGGCGCGCTTGGCGGCGCTGCCGTCACTCGTGCCGATATAAAACAGGCGATAGCCCCGGCTGGTTTTCATGATAAAGGGATTGTGCGTCATGGCGCCGTCCCAGTGATCGTCGCCGCGGCCGGGCAGCAGCACGCGTTCAAAGCGAAAGGGCTCGTCCAACGAATCAGAAACAGCCAGCACGATTTCCGAATGCGTCATATAGCCCTCCGGAAAGCCGGTCTCCTCCGGCCAACGCGAGGCAAAAAGATAATACCGTCCGTTTTCATAAAACACCGAGCCGCACCAGATGTGATAGCCTTTCATAGAAAATCCGCTGCCGAGCTTAACCGGGCGCAGCCGTTCGTACATAGCCATAAAAAACTCCTTTCAGCCGACCGCTTGTTCTTCATTTTTATTATAGCAGATTTGATCGTCGCTGTAAACCACAGCCTCCCCAAAACCTTCCTCCTGCCTGCGGCCCTTTGACCGTCTCCGAAAAGGGATGAACGACTCGCCCACGCTGAACTTGCTGCCTCCCGACTGGACATAGTCTTTCTCTTTTCAGGATTTCCCGGCGAGGTTTGTTTTTTCCGGCGCTTTCTTATGGCCCGAAGGACAGCGTACTTGACAAGAGAAAGATCCGACGCTCTGATTTTTTCAGAACGTCGGATCTTTAATTGCAGCCATAAGCTCTTTAAGGTCAATCCTGCTTGCCGCCGGAGAGCTTATTGAGCAGATACACGCAGCCAATGATAACGCCGGTCACAAGAAATATGCCGACCATGCCCTTGCCCATAACGGGCAGCGTTTCAAGAAGCGCATTGAAATTCAGTTTCATGACAGTCACCTCATCCCAGCATATTGAGGATCAGGCCGCCGGCAATAACCGAGGCGATCTGACCAGAAACGTTGACACCCACGGAGTGCATCAGCAGGAAATTCTGCGGATCCTCCTTGAGGCCCATTTTGTGGATGACGCGCGCCGACATCGGGAAGGCCGAGATACCGGCCGCGCCGATCATCGGGTTGATCTTCTTGCCCTCAGGCAGGAAGAGATTAATGACCTTGGCGACTATAACGCCGCCCGCCGTATCAAAGATAAAAGCCACCAGGCCCAGGCCGATGATCATCAGCGTATCGGGCGTCAGGAAATACTCGGCCTGCATCTTCGTGGCGATGGTAATGCCCAAGAACAGCGTCACCAGGTTGGAGAGCACCTTCTGTGCCGTATCAGAGAGCGAATCAAGCACGCCGCACTCGCGGATCAGATTGCCGAACATCAAAAAGCCGATCAGCGCCACGCTGCGCGGGGAAACAATGCCGGTGATCATGGTAATGACAATCGGGAAGAGAATCTTGGTGCGCTTGGAAATCGACTTCTGCTGATAATCCATGCGGATAAGACGCTCGTTGCGCGTGGTCAGCAGGCGAATAACCGGCGGCTGAACGACCGGCACCAGCGCCATATAGGAATAGGCGGCCACCATGATTGCGCCGATGTACTTGGAATTGAAGAAATTGGCGACAAAGATCGAGGTCGGGCCGTCCGCCGCGCCGATGATGGCGATGGACGCCGCATCCTTGATGTCAAAGCCCAGCATGGCCGCCAGGCTGAGCGTAAAGAAGA
>CAYOTH010000165.1:0-5020 GCA_964406835.1 uncultured Oscillospiraceae bacterium | reverse complement strand
AAGCGAGAGTCAGCGTGAGGCTCTGGCCCGCCGAGATGGTCTGCGTCTTGGCAAAGACGACGTCGGCCTCCTCCAGGCTGAAGGACAGACTCTGGCCGTCCAGCTGCGCGCCGGAAACGGTCTTTTGGCCCGGCGTGACGAAGCGGTCAAGCGTCAGCGCGCCGGAGAGGACATCCAGGCGGATGCTCTGGCTCTCGATGGACACGCTGCCCCAGGCGCCTTCCAGCGACCAGAAGAAGCGGCCTTCGCCCTTGAGCGGCTTAAAGCCCATGCGGTGGCGCGGCATATCGTAGGTGAAGCCCGAGTAGATGAGCAGCAGCGCATAGCTGGCCATGCTGCGGGCATAGTTGGAGCCGCATTCCATTTCGTTCCAGGGGTTGCGGCGGCGGCCGTCATAGCGGTCGCGCACGGCCTTGACCATGGTCAGGCCTTCCTTCTCGAAGCCGCGCGCAATCAGGTGCGAGGCGGCCTGATATTCGAAGCCGTGCATGGTTTCCTGCGCATAGGGCAGCGGAACGACCGGCTTGCGGGCCGTTTCGGGCCAATCGCAGATGATCGTGCCGGATTCGTCGTTCAGGCCGTACACGCGGCAGGGGTTGACGTGATCGCGCAGTACGGGCTTGTAGTTGTGGCGGTAGATGGCCTGAAGCGCGCTGGCGACCTTATCGTCATCCAGAATTTTGCCCAGGCCGCTCAAGTCGCTCATCCATTGAGCCAGCACCTGGTCGATGCCGCAGCCGTCCTGAAGCTGATATTTGATTTCGCCGGATTCATCGTTCCAGTAGGCGGTTATAATGTCACCGCCAACCAGCGCCTGCCCGCCGAAGGATTCGAGAATACGCTTGTCGGTCAGATCAACTTTCTGGATGAAGTATTCGCCGTTGAAAAGCTCATTTTCAGTGTAGGCGCGGCCCTGGTGATACAGCTTTTCATATTCGGCGGCATCCTGCTCCTCGCCCAGGTAGCGGGCGATTTCCGCAGCGGCCTTGAGCGCGGCCAGATAGAAGTTATTTAGCCAGGCGTTAGGGCCGAACAGCTCCATATCCAGCGTGTGATGCTGCCGTCCGGTGATGACGCCGCTCTTTTCAGGATCCCAGCGATCTCTGTTGGTGGGATCCCAGGCATATTCCAGCGATTTTTTGACCTTCGGCCACCACTTTTTCAGCCATTCGTCATCGCCGCTGATTTTCCATTCGCGGTAGAACTTAATGATGCCGCCCATCTGGCCGTCCACACAGGGGCGGAACGAGCCGATGCCGCGTCCCAGAGGCAGGAGAATGCGGAATTCCATGCCACCGTTTTCGTGCTGGTTGTAGGTGTAATCCAGCTCGCGCATGCTGCGCTCCAGCGACGGGAAGAGGAAGGGCAGTGCGAAGGCATAGTTCCAGACGTGCGTGCAGCTGCCCTCGCAGGAACCACTGTTCATGTTGCAGCCTTCAAAGGCGTAGAATTCGCCGTTGGTCAGGCGCATACAGGTCGGCGATTTGAGCAGAGAGATGTTTGCGGTGACGGCGTCCAGCGCTTCCTCAGGCAAATCGGAGGCATAGAGCGCCGAAGCAAACAGGCGGGTGCGCGCTTCCAGATCGTTCCAGTTTTTGAGCGCGTAGGCGGCGACTTCCGAGGCCGAATTAAAGAGCGAGGCGTAGTAGTTTTTCCAGGATTTGGCGCACGTTTCGTCTTCCTTGACCGGACTCCAGTAGTTGACACAGGTAGGATAATACCAGGAAATAACAAAGCGGAAGGCGCGCGTTTCGCCAGGCTTCAGCGTGGCGCGCACGCACAGCGTGGCGGTGTCTCGGTCGCGGCATTCCACATCGTCGCCGAAGACGCGGTTTTTCATGGGGCCGGGCGCAGTGAAATCATGCCAGTACAGGCTGAGATCGTCAAACCAGCTGCCGCGGAACCAATACTGCTGGCAAACGGGCGCATTCTCTTCGTCCACTGCCATGACCAGCTGACCAAAGAGCGGATCGCCCTCGGCCGTGTCGTCGCTCAGGGAGATACCCTGCGCGCCGTTTTGAGAAAAGAGCTGATTAAAGTGGCGGCCCAGCTGCGGGTTATTCAGCGAGAGGGCGGCGGTATAATCGATCGGCTCATCCTGCGGGTTGGTGAGGGTGAGCGTAAAGAAGGCGGCGGGCAGGCTGGAGTTTTTGTCATCCAGCGGGATATAGGGGTTGAAGGCGCTCAGG
Organism: uncultured Oscillospiraceae bacterium; assembly: GCA_964406835.1. Taxonomy (GTDB): domain Bacteria; phylum Bacillota; class Clostridia; order Christensenellales; family Aristaeellaceae; genus Firm-10. The sequence goes on along the minus strand of CAYOTH010000165.1, from coordinate 2,831 downwards.
CTGACCGTGCCGGGGAAGGAATCGTCCTTGAAGCGAACGGTTGCGAAGGGGAAAGCACCCTCAAATTCACAGTCCTTGAAGTGCGGCATACCGCCCAGCAGCTCGCGCTGGGGACCAAAACCGTAATTGGAGCGCCAGGCCGGGAAGGGCGTTTTCCGCGAGGTATTGGTATCGATAAAGCCCTCGCCCATATAGCCGGGCTCGGCATCAGCATGAAGAATGCGGGCGTCGAGTACCTGGCCGTTTCTTTCGGCTTTGACGGCAAAGTGGGAATAGCCGTTGACGCTGCGTTTATTGGGGTGATTGAAGATTTCCCAGTCGATCAGGCGACCGTAGCCGTCCAGGCCGATGCAGCCTGAACCGATGCCGCCCAGAGGGAATGAAATCTCATGGCGATATTCGCCCTGATATACTTTATTATTCATAAATGAATCCTCCATGATGGAAGTTGTATTGCAGTGCCAGTATAGCACAGCGTCTTAAAGACTGTCAATAGGCATAAAACCAAGATCAACAGAGAGAAGAATATGGATCTTGACGCCTCTTCGGTGTCGGGGTATAATGGCGGTGAAAACAGTCCAAACGGAGGGAAAAGGCATGTCATTGAAAGATCAGCTCAGTCATTATACGGCGGTGGATTATCCACTGATGAAAGGCGATGTATATGTGTCGCCCGATGGAAGCGACGCGGCCGACGGATCGCGCGAGCATCCTTTTGCGACGCTTGAGCGTGCCATTAAAGCGGCGCGGGTTCTCAAGGCGCACAAACAGGGCGTGACCGTGTGTGTTCATGCAGGAGAATATCTGACGGACGGGCTGGTTTTGACGGAAGAGGATTCCGGCCGGGAGGACTGCCCGATGACCTACCGCGCCTATGGCGACGGCGAAGTCATTTTAAACGGCGGCGTGACGCTTAAGAGTGAGGATTTTTGTCCGCTGGACGAGCAGGAGCGCGCGCGTCTTCACGGCGAGGCGCGCGACAAGGCCGTGCGGATTGACCTGAAGAAATACGGCTTGAGCGCGGCAGACTGGGGCCCACTTTCGCCCATCGGCGCGTTTGGCACGGAGAGCAAATACGACGACTGCGTGCCGGGGGCTAACTGCGAGCTGTTCCTGAACGGGCGGCGCATGACGCTGGCGCGCTATCCTGACGAGGGATTTCTACGCTTGAGTGCGGTGGCCGATGTGGGCGATGTCTGGGAGTTTCCGGAGCAGAATTATCATTATGACTGGAAGGAAAGGCGCAATCATCGCGGCGGCGCGTACATTATGGATAAGCAGACCACGGCGCGCGCGGCGCTTTGGCAGGCAGCGGAGGACATTTGGGCGTACGGTTATTTTTATCATGACTGGGCGGATTCGTCTACGCCGGTCAAGGCCTTTGACATAGCGCATCGCACCTTTTATCCGGCGTATGTGGCCCGGTATGGCGCGCGCAAGGATGCGCTGTATTATTTCTATAATGTCTTTGAGGAAATGGATGCGCCCGGAGAATGGTATCTGGATCGCCAAAACGGGATTTTGTATTTTTATCCGCCGGTTGATCTGGAGGATGCGCGCGTGGAGATGACCGTGACTCGCCGCAGCGTGATTGATGCGCGGGATGTTGACTATGTGACGTTTGAAGGCTTTACGCTCAAGGGTAGCCGCGGCGACGCCATCACGCTGACGGGTGATCACAATGTGCTCAAAGGCCTTAAAATCTATGGCGTGATGGGCTATGCGGCGGTGGTTAAGGGGCGATTCAATCAGGTGACCGGGTGCGAGATTTCACATACCGGCAAGGGCGGCGTTTGGGTTGAAGGCGGCGACCGGCAGACGCTGACGCCCGCTCATAACCGGGTAGACAACAATCTGTTCCACGACTGGGGCGAGGTTTATCAGGTCTATTGCGGGGCGGTGCGTCTGGACGGCGTGGGCAATGTCTGTTCGCACAATGAAATGTACAATGCGCCGCATACGGCCATATTCTATTATGGCAACGACCATGTCATTGAATACAACTATATTCATCATGTGGTGCAGCAGTCTTCGGATGCCGGGGCCATTTATTCCGGGCAGGACTGGAGCCGACAGGGCTGTATTGTGCGCTATAACTGCCTGCATGACATCGGCGGCGGCGAATTTACGCCCGACGGCATCTATTTTGACGATATGCTTTCCGGGCAAACCGCCTACGGCAATCTGCTGATCGGCGTGCGCAAAAATGGCTTTTTGATCGGCGGAGGACGCGACAACTTCGTGTTCAACAATATCGTGATCGATTGCGGATGGGGCATTACTTATGATGATCGGGCGCGCGATGGCTTTTTGAACAATGGCTGGGCGGTGGCCAGCGTTTCAAGTTACGAAAACGGAGGCCTGTGGAAGGCGCTTCGCGAGGCGCCCTATCAGTCGGCCATCTGGGCTCGGCGCTATCCTTCGCTGGCGCGCATCAGCCATGCTTTTGACGACCCGGACAACCCGGATTTTGCCGTCAATCCGGCGTATGGCCTGGTTTATAATAATCTGGTTGTGTCCGCATCGGGCAGCGTGGGGCGTATTGAACCCTCCGTGGAGCGCTTCAGCACCGTGGCGCGCAACAAAGCGTATTTGTCTCTCGAGGAGGCCGGTTTTGAGGCAGGAAGCTATACCCTCAGGAACGACGCCCGCGCCTTTGAGGATATGCCCGGCTTTGTCAATCTGCCTCTTCACAAGATCGGGCGCTATTAAAAGGCCCGAAAAACACTTTCTAAAGGTTTCATAAAAAAGCAAGCCCTTCGCATTAAATTGCGGAGGGTTCAGCCTGTCAAAGAATCCACAATGCGACCTCGCAATGCGTCTTCTTATGC
>CAYOTH010000164.1:0-5026 GCA_964406835.1 uncultured Oscillospiraceae bacterium | reverse complement strand
GCCCACGCTCACCTCGTCCGGATCGACGCGCTGAAGCTGTCCGTCCACCTCGATATTGGCGTAATCCGGGCGGATGTCCATCAGCGCGCTGATGCTTTTGCGGCTCTTGCCCACGGCGTAGCTTTGAAACAGCTCGCCGATCTGATAAAACAGCATGACCGCGATGGCCTCGGTGTAATCGCCGCTCTTTTCGCACAGGGCTAGCACAAACGCGCCCAGCGTGGCAATGGCCATGAGGAAGTTTTCGTCAAAGACGCGGCCGTTGAGGAGACCCTTTCCGGCTTTGCGCAGAATGTCATAACCGATCAGCAGATAGACCGCCAGGTACAGCGCCAGCCGCATAAGGCCTGTGGTGGGAATCAAAGCCAGCGCGATCATGGCGGCGGCAGAGAGCACAATGCGCGCGAGCATCTTTTTTTGCTTTTTGGTCATACCGGTTCCTCCTTTGGGAGAAAATTAATATTAAACGTATGCTTAATTGTTGGGGCTTAAAAGGCGCTCCGTTTTTTTCGGAGCGCGCGGGGGATTACAGCTCGATTTCACAGTCCGGCTCGACCTTTTTGCAGGCCTTGAGCACGTCCTTCATGACCTTTTTGGGATCGTGACCCTCGACAAATTCGACGATCATCTTCTGCGTCATGAAATTGACGACGGCCGAGGCGACGCCCTCCACCTTTTTCGTCGTTTCCTCCATCAGATTGGCGCAGTTGGCGCAGTCCACTTCAATTGAGTAGGTTTTCTTCATGGGGATTTCGCTCCTTTCGAGTCCGCTCAATGGTTTTATCATTAAGCACTTGTTTAATCATCGTGGCTGTAGTATAATACGGGCGAAGAATAAAGTCAATAAGGCCCGGGAAGACTCTGCCAAAGAGGCGAAAATCCTGTCCAAACGGGCGAAAAACGGAGGCTGTGATCCCATGGATTATTCGAATTTACCGCATCATCACGGCGAGGAAAAGCTGCCCTCGGGGCTTCGGGAGCATCTGGGACAGCTTGAAACGTTTCAGACCGTCGCCGAGGTGTTCCGCCAGCTGGGAGACCCGACGCGCGTACGCCTTTTTTGGCTCTTGTGCCACTGCGAAGAATGCGTTGTCAACATTTCGGCGATGATGGATATGTCCAGCCCGGCCATATCGCATCACCTGCGTCCGCTGAAAAACAGCGCGCTGATTGTCAGCCGCCGCGAGGGCAAGGAGGTCTATTATAAGGCAGCCGATACGCCGCAGAGCCGCCTGCTTCATCGTATGATCGAAGAGGTTATGGCGATCGCCTGTCCGGATTGGGACGGGGAGGCGCGGGCATGAACTGTCATTGCGAGATCTGCCAGGGCTGCGCGGCACACGGCTGTCTTTCGCAGACGATGACGCTTTTTATGGGAATGGAGCTGAGCTTTCTGACGCTGCGCGGCGAGGAGGGAAGCAGCTGTCTGTGTCCGTCAGGTGAGGGGCTGTTTTTTGTCTTTGGGCGGCGAGGACGGCTGCTCTGGGAAAGGAAAGACGGCGCGCGCCTTGAATTGGGGCCGGATGATTATGTCCTGTGTGCGCCATCAGGCTGGCAGGAGGCGACGGCTTCGCTGCCTTCGGGGCTGTTTGAGGGGCTGGCGCTGCGCGTTGAGCAGACGGCTTTCGTTCATCCCCCGGCTGATTTTGTGCAGGAGAGCGGTGTGATGGACGGGCTGCGTGGGCTTTCGCAAAAAGCCCTGTGGCAAGCTCAGGCGGGCGGGGAAGCGCTTCGTCGTCTTGTGGAGGGCTTCTACAGCCCGCCGGGCGCGGAAGGCACGCCGCTGGCGCTGGCCTGCCGACGCGTGAAGGCGCTTGAAATGCTGCTTTACTGGGCGCGTCCCGGTGAAGAAGCCGCGCCGCCGGTGCTGACGGCGCAGAACGAGCAGATTCACGAAATTCACGAATATCTGACGCAGCACATTGATCGGCGCGTGACCATCGACGAACTGTCCCGGCGCTATCTGATGAATCCGACCACCCTCAAGGCGGCCTTTAAGACGGTTTACGGCTCTTCACTGGCGGCGCATATTAAGGAGCATCGCATGGAGCTGGCGGCGCGCCTGCTGAGGGAAAGCGATCTGAGCATGGCCGAAATTGCACAGCGCGTGGGCTATGAAAGCCAGAGCCGCCTGACGGCCGCATTCAAGGACTACTTTGGCGTGCTACCCACGGAATACCGCCAGCAGCACACCCCGCTTCGCTAAAAGGATCGCAGGCAGAAACTGATTCTGCGGATTCGCCTGTTCTGCGATCAACGCTTGCGGGCATTTTTTAGGTTAAGGCTTCCCGGCGTCCTTTGGGACAGACGCTGCAGGAGGCCTTTTCGTTTCTTTTGATAGAGTGGTTCGGCTGGGTTTCGAGAAAAGGATTTGTCTTGAAACGATAAAAGCCCCCAAATTACGGGGGCCTGTGGGGGAATCGCCATGGCGGGGTCTTGTTGTTCAGGTGGCTTCAGGGGCGGCGACCCTTCATGTGCGGCGAGAAGATCAGGGCGTTCAGCAGGCCGAAAATCACGGCCGCCGAAATGCCCGCCGCCGTGTTGATGATTCCGCCGGTGAAAGCGCCCAGCAGGCCGTCGGTCTGTACGGCGCGCAGAGCGCCCGTGGCCAGCGCGTAGCCAAAGCCCAAGAGCGGCACGGTGGCTCCCGCTCCCGCGAAATCGACCAGCGGCTTATAAACGCCCAGCGCCGTCAGCACGACGCCCGAAACGACGAACAGCACGAGAATGCGCGCGCTGGTGAGGGACGTGTGCATGAGCAACGCTTGCCCGGCGCAGCAGATTAGCCCGCCCACGACAAAGGCCTTGAGAAAAGTCAAAACGATATCCATCATTCATCCGCCTCCAGAACCACGGCATGGGCAATGCCCGGAATGCTTTCGCCCTGCTGAGCGCTGGTCGGGCTCATCAGCGCGCCTGAACCGATGACCAGAACCCGACGCCACAGGCCGCGCTCGATGTTGTCCAGTGCCACGGCGCAGACCACCGAGGCCACGCAGCCGCAGCCGCTGCCGCCTGCATGGACGTCCTGTTCCTGATAAAACAGGCTTGCACCACAGTCGATCAGCTTTTCCTCGTCTACGGCGATGCCCCGCTCGATCAGCAATTCCATGAGCAGCTTGCGGCCAATCCAGCCCAGATCTCCGGTGATGATTCGATCATAATCAGAAAAATCGCGGCCGGTATCGATGAAGTGCGCCTGCAGGGTATCGGCCACAGCCGGGGCCATGGCTGCGCCCATGTGATTGGCGTCCTTGATTTCAAAATCGACGACCCGGCCGATGGTTCCCAGGCTCAGGCGTGCGGCAGCGGGAGCGCTTTCTCGGTCGAGCAGCATGGCTCCGGCGGCTGTGGCCGTCCACTGCGCCGCCGGGGGACGCTGCGTGCCCAGCTCCAGCGGAAAGCGGAACTGACGCTCGGCTGTGCAGAAATGGCTGGAGGCCGCGCATAGGGCGTTTTTGCGATAGCCGCCGTCCACCATGGCGGCGCAGATCAACGCGCCCTCGGCAAAGGTCGAGCAGGCGCCGTACAGCCCCAGAAAGGGCTGACCCAGGGCGCGCGCCATCAGGCTGGAGGGCATCAGCTGGTTGATCAGATCGCCCGAGGTGAGCATTTCCAATCGACTGACCGACAGGCTGCTCTTTTTCAGGCAGCTTTCGGCGACTGAGCGCAGCATTTCGCTCTCAGCCAGCTCCCAGCTCTTTTGTCCCAGCAGATCGTCCTCCATAATCGTGTCAAAGCGCGAGCCCAGCGGACCGGCACCCTCTTTAGGCCCGGCGATGGACGCGCGCGCCCGGACGGCAACGCGGTTTTTAAACTGAAGCGTTTGATTCATCCGGCCAGCCTCCCTATAAACCAATAGACTATGCCTACGACGATTGAGCTGGCGATGCCGTAGACCAGCACCGGCCCGGCCAACGCAAACAGCTTGGCCCCCACGCCCAGAACCAGCCCCTCACGTTTGAACTCAATGGCCGGGGCGGCGATGGAATTGGCAAAGCCTGTGATGGGGACGATTGAACCGGCCCCGGCATAATGGCCGATGTCGTCGTAAAGCCCCAGGCCGGTCAGCGTCGTTCCCAGAAAAATCAGCGTCACCGAGGTCAGCATGGAGGCGCTGCTCTCGGGCAGATGGAACAGCTTTTCACCCGCGAAGCTGATCAACTGGCCCAGCGAGCAGATGACGCCGCCCACCCAGAAGGCTCTTAAATACCCTTGCGCATAGCGGCTGTTGGGCGTTAGCGCCCGAACCATGCGCTCGTAGCGCCGGTGTTCTCTGCTTTGAAGCTGCTTCATAGCCGCCGCTCCTCTCTGGCACCTCGGGATGAGCCGGGGCAGTCCCAGCGGCGCGGAACAAACCGGCGTGGCGGACAGATCTTGTTCATAATAAATCTCCTCCTTCATTTGCGGCTGCCGTTAGTATGCGCCGACGCAGGCAAATTCATGAGGGGAATTTTGTTTGTTAAAAAAAGAATTTAGCCTTGACAAAATGGAAGGGTTTTGGTATAATAGCAAATGTTGTTAAGCGGTATGTGCCTGTAGCTCAGCCGGATAGAGTGCTTGGCTACGAACCAAGAGATCAGGGGTTCGAGTCCCTTCAGGCACGCTTTAAGCAGTCGAGTGTTTGCTCGGCTGCTTTTTTGTATCTTCGGATGAAAAGGGCATTGTAAGCTTCAGTTCGGTTCTAAAGCATTCGTCGGGTTAAACAGGACAATGGAAAACGCAAGTCAATGAAGCAGCAGCACAATATGACTTGCCAGCATGTGGCGTTGATAAAACGGGTGATGATGATTCTTACGCTTTTTTGTAGGTTCAATTGATTCGAAGAGCGCCGGCGAGAGGCGCTTCAAGGAACCTTCGAATCAGCGGGTTGGCGAAGCGTGAGATTGCTGATGCTCGCGCTTTTTAGTGGGCGATTGACTCGAAGGGCGATAGGAAGTAGCGGAAAATAAGCGGGAGAGGCACTTTGAGTGGATCTGAGTCGGGAGAAGCCCAAATCAGCGGATCGGAGGGGAACGGTTTGGCC
>CAYOTH010000163.1:0-5033 GCA_964406835.1 uncultured Oscillospiraceae bacterium | reverse complement strand
CGTCGGCCCACAGCTCACACTCGGACACTGGAAAGCGGTTTTCCCGCAGAAAATCCAGCATCTCGCGATGATCGGCAAACGTCCGCCCCTCGATGTAATCCACGCCGTACATGCTGGCCGACAGCCTGCGCGAAGCCGTCACCTTGGGGTCCAGGTTGCGCAGCGCACCGGCGGCGGCATTGCGCGGGTTTTTAAGCGGTTCGGAAGCCGTTTTGTTGTATTCCTCCAGAGCCGACAGGCGCATATAGCACTCGCCGTGAACCTCCATGCGCCCCTTATAGGGCACCGTCATAGGAATAGAGCGCACCGTCTTAACCTGCTCTAAAATCACCTCGCCCACCTCGCCGTTGCCGCGGGTGGCCGCCTGCACAAGCACGCCGTTGTCATAGGTCAGGTTGATGGTCAGCCCGTCGAATTTATGCTCGACGACGAATTTGAGCGGCGGAAGCTGAGTCCCCGCCTCATTGGCCTCGGCGCGCAGCTTTTCGGCCCGAGCCGCCCACGCACGCACCGCCTCGATCGACTGCGCCTTGTCCATGCTCCACAGCCGGGCGATGTGCCTATGCTGTTCAAAGGAAGAAAGCGGCTCGCCGCCCACGCGCTGCGTCGGCGAATCGGGCAGCGTCACGCCGGTTTCGCGCTCCAGACGTGCCAGCTCGTCATACATCCGGTCCCATTCGCCATCCGAAATCGTGGGATTATCCAGCACATAATACTGATACGCCGTCTCGTTGAGCCGATCGACCAGCGCGCGCATCGCGTCCTGATTCACCGTTTATTCCGCCTTTCCATCCAGACGCACAACCGGCGCCAGCTCGGCGGCAAAGGTCTTTTCCGTGCCGTCGTCAAAGCGTATGGTCATACGTTTATTGTCGTCATAAAGCAAAAGCACCGTGCCCTCGCCGAAGCGATTATGGCGCACGCGATCGCCCTTTTTAAAGAGTACTGCGCTGCTTCCCCCGAACGCGCCCAGTCCCTTTTTGATGCCGGGAATATCCAAAGAAGATTTGCCAAAGGGCGCCGCTTTGGCGGGCGCGGGCTTGGGCGTCGCCGCCGGATGGCTGTTGGCCCAGGCCGTCTGCTGAGGCCGCCGCGGCGCAAAACCAGCCGCCTCACGGGGCGCGGCCAGCCGGATCTGCGGGCGCACAGCCATGTTGGCGTCCTCAATCAGGCGTTGCGGAATTTCATCCACAAAGCGCGATCTCATGCTGACCTGTCGGCTGCCGTAAAGCGCGCGCGTCTGCGCCCAGCTCATGCACAGCCGCTTGCGGGCGCGGGTAATGCCCACATAGCACAGTCTGCGTTCCTCTTCCATTTTTTCGTCGTCATACAGCGCGCGGCTGGTCGGGAAAACGCCGTCCTCCAGGCCGGTCAGGCAGACGAGATTAAACTCCAGGCCCTTGGCCGAGTGCAGCGTCATCAGCGTCACCGCCTGAACGCTTTCGTCCAGCCCGTCCAGATCAGTCACTAAAGCGACGTTTTCAAGGAAGCCTGACAGCCCGCCCTCCGGCTCACGCGCCACATATTCTTTAATGGCCGTCTCGAGTTCGGCAATGTTCTCCAAGCGGCTCTCGTTGTCCTCGTTTTCGACCTTTTTATACTGATCCTCGTAGCCTGTGGCCTCAATCACATGCCGTAGCAGCACATCCGGCGTCATGGTCTCGCAGGCCAGGCTCATCTCTTCCATCAGGGCGGCGAATTTCTGAACCGCCGTTTTGGCGCGCGAACTCAGCGCCGTTTCCTCAACGCTCATCGCCGCCATAATCAGCGAGGTTTCCTCCTGAGCGGCATAATCGGCCAGCGCCTCGACAGTGCTGTCGCCGATGCCGCGCCGGGGTTCGTTGATCACGCGCCGGAAGGCCACGTCGTCCGCCGGATTGACCAGCAGGCGCAGATAGGCGATCAGATCCTTGACCTCCTTGCGCTCATAAAACTTCACGCCGCCATACACGCGATACGGAATGCCCGAACGAACCAGAGCTTCTTCCAGCACGCGGGACTGCGCGTTGGCGCGGTAAAGAATCGCCGTCTCCCCCACGCCCTCGCCGCTCTTTTTCCAGCCCTCGATCTGTCGGCAGACCCAGGCGGCCTCATCGCGCTCATCCTGCGCGGTATAAAGGCGCAGCTTGTCGCCATCTTCCGCTTCCGTCCAGAGCGCCTTTTCCTTGCGCCCGGCATTGTGCGCGATGACCTGATTGGCCGCGTCGAGTATATTGCCGGTTGAGCGATAGTTCTGCTCCAGCTTAACCGTCACGCAGCCGGGGAAATCCTTTTCAAATTCAAGAATATTGCGAATATCCGCGCCGCGCCAGCCGTAAATCGACTGATCGTCGTCGCCCACGACGCAGACGTTTTTCTTCTCTCCGGCCAGAAGACGCACCAGCTCATACTGCGCCAGGTTGGTATCCTGATATTCATCCACCAGAATATAATCAAACTTATGACGGTAGTAATCCAGCACCGGCGGATGCGCCGTCAAAAGCTCCATGGTCTTCATAATGAGGTCGTCAAAATCCAGCGCGTTGTTAGCCCGCAGCAGCTTTTCGTACTTTTTATAGACCTCGGCAATCTTGGCCGCGCGCATGTCCCGCCCCGATTCCTTCAGCCATTCCGAAGGCGTCAGCAATCGGTTTTTCGCATCGGAAATGATCGACTTGAGCTCGCGGGGCGGGTACATCTTGTCATTGAGGTTCATCTCCTTAATGATGCCCTTGACCACGCCCATCTGATCGTCGTCATCGTAAATCGAAAAGCTGCGCTGGTAGCCCAGTTTTTCGATATCACGGCGCAATATCCGCGCGCAGCAGGCATGGAACGTTGAAACCCACACGTCGTCGGCACGGCTGCCCGCCAGCGCGGCAATGCGGTCCTTCATTTCGCGCGCCGCCTTGTTGGTGAAGGTAATGGCCAGAATCGACCAGGGCGCACGCCCCTGATCCAGCAGATAGGCCACGCGATGCGTCAGCACGCGCGTCTTACCCGAGCCTGCGCCAGCCAGCACCAGCAGCGGCCCCTCCGTGTGCAGCACAGCCTCGCGCTGCGGCGCATTGAGCAGCGACAAATCAATCATTTTCGGTTTCGCCTTTCTCCAGTCGTTCCAGAACCGTGCGATAGCCACCTGCGCCGTAAATCAGGCAGCGGTTGACGCGGCTGATCGTCGCCGTGGACGCGCCCGTCTGCTGGGCAATATCACTGTATGTCAGCTGGCGACGCAGCAGCCTGGCCACTTCCAGGCGCTGTCCCAGATCCTGCATCTCCCGAATCGTGCACAAATCGCTCAGCAGGCTGCGCACCTCATCCTCGCTTTTCAGCGACAGAAGCACCTCCGTCAACAGCTTGAGCTGCTCCTCGTTAATCATAGAAAGCATAGTATCTGTCCTCCGATTCTCCAATAATCTCTTTTAACTTTATCACACTGTCGTGCGAAATGCAAGCGTTTGTTATGATTTTTCTGCTTCTTTGACTCGCCCCATTCGAAATGCGCCCCTTTGGCCGCGCTTTTTGCCCGCCGCGCAATTGACAATTTTTGCATCGAATGCTACATTTTTTTAAAATAGAGCCTTTCTTCTCATGAGCTTCTCATCAGGCGCATGATATAATAGGTGCAAACAAGCCGACACCAAAGGAAGTGACTTTAATGCGAATTTTGCTTGCCGAGGACGAACGGGATCTCAACCGCCTGGTTGCGCGCTTTTTAACGCGTGAGGGCTATGGCGTTGATCCCTGCTTTGACGGTCAAGAGGCCTGGGATTATCTGCAAGCCGCCGAATACGACGCCGTTATACTCGACATCATGATGCCCCGCCTGGACGGCTTGAGTGTACTACGCCGCCTGCGCGCAGCCTCCCGAGCCACGCCTGTGCTGCTGCTCACCGCGCGCGACGCCGTGGCCGACCGCGTCGAGGAGCTGGACAGCGACGCCAACGATTATCTCGTCAAGTCCTTCGCTCTGGAAGAGCTGGGGTTCGGCTGCGCGGCATGGTCTCCGAGGCTCAGGCCGACACGCCGCTGCGCGATGTCCTTCACATCATCTGGGTCATCATGGCGGCGCTGACGATCGTCTCCATTGTCGGCGGCGTGCTGATCGCCCGGCGCGCGCTGCGGCCGCTTCGCGCCATGTCGGTCACGGCGGCGCAGATCAGCAGCGGCAGCGACTTAAAAAAGCGTATGCCCGTCAACGGCTGTGACGAGCTGGCGCGGCTGGCCGGAACCTTCAACGATATGATGCAGTACCTTGAGCAGTCTTTCGAGGCCGAGCGCCAATTTGCCTCGGACGCCTCGCACGAACTGCGCACGCCGCTGGCCGTTATTCTGGCGCAGTGCGACGAAGCGCTGGACGACGACGTCCCGAATGCCGAGCGCCGGGAAGCGCTCATCGTCATTCAGCGGCAGGGACAGCGCATGAAGCGTATGCTCTCCGGGATGCTGGAGCTGACCCGTCTTGAGCAGGGAACCGATTACCGCATGCAGGAGTCCTTCGACTTCAGCGAACTGACCGAGCAGCTCTGCGAGGACATGGCACTCATCCGCGAAAAAAACATCACACTGAGCTGGGACATCGCGCCTCAGCTGACGCTTGTGGGCGATAAAATACTCATAACGCGCCTGATCGCCAATCTCATCAGCAACGCCTATCGCTACGGCCGCGAAAACGGCGCGACCCGCCTCACCCTCCTTCAGGAAGAGCGCATGCTTGTGCTGAGTGTTTCGGACGACGGCATCGGCATTACGCCCAATCATCAGGAGAAGATCTTCCATCGCCTCTATCAGGCTGCACCCGACCGCACGGGCGAGGGCTCCGGACTGGGGCTGGCCATGGCGCGGCAGATTGCTCGTCTGCACGGCGGCGAAATCAGCGTTCAGAGCACGCCGGGCGTCGGCAGCACGTTTACCGTGCGCCTGCCTGCGCCGTCTTCTACTCAATAAGCCATCCACTTACATTATATTGTCAATCACACGCTTCGCAATCCCCTACGCGGGGATTTCAGTCTGTCAGAAAAGGTCGCAAAAAGCGGCCTTTTCTGATATAATAG
>CAYOTH010000162.1:0-5034 GCA_964406835.1 uncultured Oscillospiraceae bacterium | reverse complement strand
GCTGATCCAGCGCGGCCTTCTGCGCTTCAAGCTCCTGCAGACGCACATAATCGCTGGCATTTGAGGCCATATCGGCCTCGCAGCGGGCAATCTGCTCCTCAAGGGCGGCGATATCGTCGTCGATCGTCTCGTATTCGCGCTGCTCCTTAAAGGAGAACTTCAATTTGCGCGGCGCAGAGCTTCGCCTTTCCGGCTCCTTGTCCTTCTTTTCGGGACGCACCTGTTCCTTTTCCTCGGCACGGCGCAGCGCCTCATAGCCGGAATAATCGCCGGTATAGCGGTCAATGCCGCCATCCTCGCGCACGGCAAAGATGTGATCGGCTATCTTATCAAGGAAATAGCGATCGTGAGAGACGGCCAGCACCGCGCCGGGGAAGGATTGCAGATAATCCTCCAGCACCGTCAGCGTCTCAATGTCCAGATCGTTGGTCGGCTCGTCCAGCAAAAGCACATTGGGTGCCGTCATGAGAATCCCCAGCAGAAACAGGCGCCGCTTTTCGCCGCCGCTCAGACGCCCAATCTTCGAATACTGAAGCTCGCTGGTGAACAAAAAGCGTTCCAGCATCTGAGAGGCCGAAAATGTTCCCTCCTCCGTCTTCAGCTCGGCGGCCGTTTCCCGAATGAAATCATACACTCGCATTTCAGGATCCAGCTCGCGCCCCTCCTGCGTAAAATAGCCGATTTTAACCGTCGATCCCACGTCAACCGTGCCGCTGTCCGGTTCCATGCGCCCGGCAATCAGATTCAGCAGCGTCGATTTGCCCGCGCCGTTTCGCCCGACGATGCCGATCCGATCGCCCCGCTGAAGCGTATAGCTGAACTCACGCGTCACGCAGCGCCCGTCAAAGGCCTTGCTGACATGCTCCAGTTCAACAATCTTCTTGCCCAGGCGACTGGCCGCAGCGCTCATCTGAGCCGTCTTGTCGGTCTCGGGCGCTTTCTGTTCCTTGAGCGCTTCATAACGGGCGATGCGTTCAACGCTTTTCGTGCTTCGAGCCCGCGCGCCGCGCATAATCCACTGATATTCACGCCGCAAAAGCGCCTGCCGCTTGCGCTCCGTGCTCTCGGCCATTTCCAGGCGCTGTTCCTTCAGCTCGAGATACTTGGAATAGTTGGCCTCATAGCCATAAAAGTGGCCGTGCGACAATTCCACAATCTGATTAACCACGCGTTCCAGGAAATAGCGGTCATGCGTCACCATAACCAGGCCTCCGTTAAAACGCGCCAGCTGCTGCTCGAGCCAGGCCGCCGTCTCGCCATCCAGGTGGTTGGTCGGCTCGTCTAAAATCAGCACATCGGCCGGATGCACAAAGGCGCGCACCAGCGCAATGCGCTTTCTCTGCCCTCCCGACATCGTCCCCACCGGCTGCTCGAGCGCGGTAACGTTGAGCTTGTTGAGCATTGCGCGGGCCTCGTATTCAGCCTGCGCGCGAAAATCGGCCGAGTCGCCGAAAAAGATATTGTCAAGCGCCGCCAGATCGTCGTTTAATTCGCTCGTCTGAGGCAAATAGGACACTTTGACATTCGGATCTGTCGAAACGCTGCCGCCATCCGACTCAATTCGCCCGGCCAGAATCTTCAAAAACGTACTCTTGCCCGTTCCGTTCAGGCCGATCAGACCGACCTTTTTGCCTTCCTCCAGATAAAACGTCACATCATCCAGAAGCTGCTTATCGCCAAAGTTTTTCGAAATATGTTCTGCTGAGAGAAGCATGATTGATCCTCCAATATGCGCCGTTTTTCAACGCGCGCTCAGTTTGTCAGCCGATCCAGCAGGGCCTCGCAGCCCTCGATGACATCGCGGCAGGTCGCCTCAAAATCGCCGGTATACCAGGGGTCGGCAATATCGCGCGGATGAGGCGTACCATCCAATAGACGTGCAATTTTCCCGTCGGGATCACCGCCGAAAAGACGCTTCATCGCCGAAACATTGCGATCCTCCATCCCCAGCAGAAGGTCGTATTTTTGATAATCAGCCCGCGTCAGCTGAACGGCGCGCTTGCCCTCGCAGGAAATGCCCAGTTCGCGCAGCTTTTTGCGCGTCCCATAATGCACGGAATTGCCTTCCTCTTCGTCGCTGGTCGCCGCCGACGCGCAGACAATTTCGCTCTCCAAACCACGTTTCAACACCATATCCCGGAAGATAAACTCAGCCATGGGGCTTCGACAGATGTTGCCCAGGCACACAAACAGCACCTTGATCATCGCTTGAATAACCGCCTTTTTTATTGCATTTCCTTTTTAGTTTATCAGATTTTCAGGCTGATTGCAAGACTTCGGCTCGCCAAAACTGCTGTGGATAAACGGTGTCCAAGCGCTTGGGACTCACAAAAAGACACCCTGCCTGTTTGCAAGGTGTCTTCCGATGGCCATATAAACTCAAAAACGCCTCAAAAATGCTCGAACACGCCGCAGGCTCTTCGGGGAAAGGCTCGCAGAAAATCCTCGGCGCTGCCGCTGACCGTCACGCCGTCCAGATAGGCGATGGAATGAACGTCAATATCCAGCGCGCCATACAAAAGCGCCGCCAAAGGACGTACATCGGCCGTTACATCGCACACGGTTTCATCGTCCAGCGGCTCAATCTGCGCCCGGCCCCCGGCATAGCGAACGTGCCACGCGCCTTCAGCCACATGTGCCTCATCCAGTACGCGCAGCGTAAAGCTGCCCGATGCCTGAGGATAGCGATGCGCCTTAAGCAACGCCTGAGGATCCAGTATGCGCGCCATAATATCGGGAAGCACGCGATAGTAAGTGTGCGTATAGTGTCGAAGCGTCCAGTCCACTTCGGGCGTCGGGGCGATGTTGTCAAAATGCAGGCTATCTACCTCGCCGTCAAACATGCGCATAAAGCCCAGCGCCGCCCAAAGCGCCGCCTTGCTGGTATAAATCAGCTCGCTGATCGTCAAAACGCCATGGGCATAATGATTGACATCCACTTCCTTATTGAGGCGCAGCTTGATGCAGGCATCGGCCTTGCCCGTCCCGTCCCGGTGCAGATAGACAATGCCCGTGTTGAGAGCGCCATCCAGCGGATAATATTCCCCGTCCAGGCGACGTGTCAGCAGCAGGCGATCCTGGGCAAAGGCCGTGTAGACGTCCAGTACCTCCTGAAACTGTGCTTCGGTGCGCACGCGTTCAAATTCGGCACAGCGCGGCACAAAATCCAGCTTGCTTAACGGCATATCGACAATCAGATGATCGGCCACGCGCTCATAGCCAAACTTGCGATAATACGAAAACGAGAAAGGATGCAAAAGCGCCACTGCCCAGCCGCGCTCACGCGCCTCGCGCAGGCTTTTTTCCAGCATCTGGCGCACATAACCGCCGCGCCGATACTCCGGCTCAGTGCCGACGCCGCCCACCAGCAGCGTTTTGACCCACTCGTTTCCAAAGCGCGTTTCCACCGTCAAAAAGGAACCCGCGCTCATCACATCGCCATTCGGAGCGCAGATGGCCCATCGTTCCTTCTGCACCGAGGGCGTCTGGGCGTAATCGATAACATGAATCGTCTCCATCAACAAATCCTCCCATCCGTTATTCAGTCAAAGAAAAAAACTTTAGACGCCGCGACATAATTTAAGCATCCAGCGCTGCCCGCCCAGATTGACATCTCCCAAAAGCGCATACACGCCGTCCAGATTGTCCTGAGAATGCTCGATTTCCCGCGAATAGAGCCGAGCCAGCTCCACGCGCCGCGCCTGATCGGTCTTGTCCTGCGTTCCGTGCAGCCGCCGTATCAGCGCCACGCTCCAGACGGCCAGCTTCACCGCCCGATAGGCCGCACCGTCATACACGCTCTCCAGAAAATAGCGATACAGATAATACACCAGCAGGCGCTCATACTCCTCATCCGGCCCGACGCCTCCGCCCTGAGCGGCCGGCACACACTCAAGCAGCGGCAGCCAACTCGGATTAAGCACTTCAAAACGCCGAAGCGCCTCCACCCAGCGCGCCCAAATGGCCTGCGCCGATTGGCCCCTGTCCCGCTTTGGAACGCTTTTTTGAAGCCTTTCGCGCGTCACCGCCTCGTTGCGGAAGGGAATGCAGGCCGAAAGCGCCGCCTCGCCCGCATCCAGCCGCTTCTGCGCCTCAGAAGCCATCATCAGGCACAGCGCCATGCGTTCTTCAAGCGAATAGGCGCGGTTTTGCGCCAGCGCCATCAGCTCGCGGCGCATGGCCTGCAAATCAAGATACAGCATAGCGTCAATGTCGTTGGGCTCAACGTTTAACGAAGCGTCCTCGTGCGTTTCGAAAATCACGCCCTCCTCGCCGGTCATAATCAGGCGCGCCGCCTCCGGGCAGGACAGCGAAAGTCCCTCCTCCCGGACAGCGCCATAATCATGGGTAAAGCGTGGAAAACGCCGACACGTCCGGCACAGCCCCGCCTCGCCCAGCGCCGCCTGAATATCGCAGAGCAGACCCTCATTCAGAAACGGGCAGCGTCCGTTGTTCAGGCGAAAATTATCCTCACCATCCGTTTGCTCCATCGCCGCTCTCAGCCGCTCGCCCAACACGCCCGGCAAGACGCGATAGCGCTGGACGCTGGCCGAATCCAGCACAACCTCCCAGCCCACGCAGCAGGTATCCGGGCAGTCTCCGGCCAGACAGGCAAAGGAGGTATAGGCTCGGGACCTGGTTACTTTCATCACGTTGGCGTCATCTCCATTGCTTAAAAAATCATTTCCCTCATTATAGCATGGCGGCCAACAAATAACAATACGGCGATTGACGTTTGGCGCGCGCCGATATAGAATGTTTAATAGATTATTTTATCCATTTTGGCCTTTGGCCTGAAACTCTCAGTCATAGAGGAGATCAAACGCCCATGCAAAGCAAGGTTCAGGATAACATCCGCAATTTCTGCATCATTGCGCACATTGACCACGGCAAATCCACGCTGGCCGACCGCCTGCTGGAGGCCACCGGCGTCATGGCGCAGCGAGACATGACCGAGCAGGTGCTCGATTCCATGGAGCTGGAACGCGAGCGCGGCATCACCATCAAATCCAAGGCCATTCGCCTGCCCTACAC
>CAYOTH010000161.1:0-5041 GCA_964406835.1 uncultured Oscillospiraceae bacterium | reverse complement strand
TAATAATTCGCCCTGCTTTTTATTCGCCGGTTGACTCAGCCGAACCGGCGCGAATGAGCGCCGAAAGCAGCCGGTCATCCGCCGCCGACGCGCCCAGTCCGATGGCCACGTCATCCTCGGGATGCGCGCTCATATGAACGTCCAGCCCCGTTTCCGCCCGAATCCGATCATCCAGCCCATCCAGGAGCGCGCCGCCGCCGCTCAAAACAAGGCCCTCATCGCGAATATCGGCCGCCATTTCAGCCGGCACGTTGTAAAGCGCGCTTCGAATTGCGTCCACCAGGCGATTCACCGACTCATCCAGCGCGTTTTTGATGTCCGCTGCGGTAATTTGCAGTGTCATGGGCTTGCCGGTTGCGGCGTTCTTGCCCCGCAGCAGCACGGGATCCTCCGCCGGGTCGATTGCCTCCGCGCTGACCGTGCCGATTTCACGCTTGATCTGCTCGGCCGTGCGCATGCCGATCACCAGATTATCTTTTCGCCAGAACCAGCGCACAATGGCCTCGTCCATATCCTGCCCGCCATAGCGCAGCGTGCGCAGCGCGGCGATGCCGTTCATGCTCAACACGGCAATTTCGCTCACGCCGCCACCCAGCGTCACAATCAGCCGCCCGCGCGGACGGCCTATATCCAGATCCGCACCCAGCGCCGCCGCCACAGGAGTGCGCACGGCCGCTACTTTGCGCGCGCCGGTGGCATTCATCGCCTGAAACAGCGCGGCGCGCTCCACCTTGCTCGCGCCGCCGGGCAAGCCGGTCACCAGCGTGGCTTTATCCATGGGCTTTTTGCGCTCGGTCGCCTTTTCAGCCAGCGCCACCATCAAAAGCGCCGCCATTTCGATATCGCCGACAACGCCCTGCTGCACGGGAGAGAGCAGCTCCGCCTTGTCGCCAGCTCGGCCCGACATGGCGCGCGCCTGAGCACCCACGCACAAAACGTCCGTCAAATTTTCCGCACTGACCAGCACGCGACTGGGCTCGCGCAGCACAACCTCCTGATCGGAATTAAGAAAAATCGCCGTGTTCATCGATCCCAAATCGATGCCCATGCTTTCCGTTCCAAATATCGGCATAATATCCTCCGGCCCTTGGGGCCACAATGACTTCAGACGTATTTTTCGTCTGTCTCAGCGTTTCAAATCGTTCAGCCGCTCGCCAAGCCGCTCGGTCGGCAGGCCGATCACGTTGTGATACGAGCCTTCGAACCGCTCGACAAAAGCCGCTGCACCGCCCTGTATGGCATACGCGCCCGCCTTATCGCGTGGCTCACCGCTGGCCACATAGGCCTGAATTTCTGCCTCGCTCAGGCTTCGAAAGAAGACGCGCGTGCATTCGACGTCCAGCGTCTCTTCCCCGCTCGCCGTGTCGATCACGCACAGCCCGGTGTACACCTCATGGCCTCGCCCAGAAAGCGCGCGCAGCATATCGGCCGCCTCGCCGTCGTCGCCCGGCTTGCCCAGCGCACGATCCTGCAGCGACACCAGTGTATCGGCTGCAATGACAATTTCGCCTTCCCGGCACAGGCTGGCCACGGCGCGTCCCTTGCGCTCAGCCAGCGCGCCGACCACATCCTTTGCCTCGCCCTGCATATTTTCATCCACGTCGCTCGTCAGCACGGTAAAGTCATAGCCCATGCCCGAGAGCAGCTCCCGGCGGCGCGGCGAGCCGGACGCCAGTATAATCTTTTGACGCAGCTTTTTTTCATATTGTTCAGCCATACTCAGGCTCCTTTTTTCAATGGATATAAAATCGCTTCTACATTATAGCATACTTGCGGCCAATAAAAAACCTTCTAAGCGAAATCGCCTGTAAATTGTCAAATAATTGCCGCGGCGAAAACTGGCTGGATAAACGGCGCCTCAGCACGGCATTCTAACAAACGCGATAGAGCACAGGAAGGATCTGATCACCTATGGACATCTCCGCGTCCCGTAAAAAGGCGCTCGGCTGGATGCTGGCCACCTTTACGGCGCTTCTGCTCTCCTCCGAGCCGGTCACGCAATTGTGCGCCCTGCCCGCGGAAATCCGCCTTTCGGAAGGCGCGACCACCCGCCTCAGCCTGAGCTGGCCCATCACGGCAAGTCTCGAGCCCGCGCAGAGCGTGCTGTCCGGCCTCAACGAAACCCTCAGCGACGTCGAAACGGTCAGCCTGACCGGCGAGGAAAGCGGCAGCACCACCGTCACCTTCCGCCTGATGGGCCTTTTGCCGCTCAAAACAGTGGCCGTTTCGGTCGATCAGGCACGCACGCTGGTTCCTGGCGGACAATCTGTCGGCATTGCCATGAGTACCGACGGCGTTGTGGTCGTCGGCCTGAGCGACCCGGGCGGCACCATCTCCAGTCCCGCGCGCCTGGCCGGCGTGCGCCCCGGTGATATTCTCACCACCGTCAACGGCCAGCCGCTCAAAAGCAGCGAGGCCCTGAGCGAGGCCGTCGCGCCGGGAGATACGCTGACGCTCAGCCTCGAACGCGGCGGCCAGCCCATAACGCTCTCCGTCACCCCGGTACAGGATGCCGGCGGCGTCAATCGGCTGGGGCTTTGGGTGCGCGACAGCACGGCCGGTATCGGCACGCTGACCTTTTACGATCCGGAAAGCGGCAGCTACGGCGCGCTGGGCCACGCCATCACCGATGCCGACACCGGCGTCATACTGCCCATTGACAGCGGCACGCTGATCGAAAGCCAGATCAGCGAAATCGAGCGTGGCGAAAAAGGCCACCCGGGCGAGCTGATCGGCCGCTTCGGCGCAACCAGCCGCGTTCTGGGCAGCATCAATCAAAATGGTATGCGCGGCATCTATGGACAGTTGGACGGTCGGCTGGTCAACACCCTCTATCCGGACGGCGTGCTCGCCATGGCCTCCGGCGAAGTGCATCCCGGCAAGGCGCAGCTGCTCACCACGCTGGACGAGGGCGGCGTACACGCCTACGACTGCGAAATCGTTCGCCTGACCGATTCCCCGCAGAGCGAGCGCAGCTTCGTCATCCGCATCACCGACGAGGAGCTGCTTCGGCGCACCGGTGGCATCGTCCAGGGGATGAGCGGCAGCCCCATTCTTCAGGACGGCAAACTGGCCGGAGCCGTCACGCACGTCTTCGTTTCCGACCCGACGCGTGGATACGGCATCTTCATCGAAAACATGCTGGACGCAGCGGCCTGATTTTATGCCAGGGGTGAAAGCCTCTGGCATTTTTTATAGCCCATGCTATAATGCGCTTGACAAAACAAAAATGAAGGAGAATCCAACCCATGCTCGATCATCAGGGATTTGATCTCTGGGCGGATGGCTATGACCAAAGCGTCGGTCTGTCTGACGAGGCACAAACCTATCCTTTTGCCGGGTATAAAAAGCTCCTGAATGCAGTCTATAATCGTGTGCTGAAGGCCTCGTCAAAGCACGTATTGAATATCGGTTTTGGAAGCGGCACGCTGACGGCAAGATTATACGAACGGGGCTGCGAAATCTATGGCCAGGATTTTTCAGAAAAAAATGATTGCTCTGGCTCAGAAGAAAATGCCCCGGTCGCATCTGTTTCAAGGCGATTTTTCAAAAGGCCAGGCTGCGCCTTTAATGCACCAACAATACGATGCTATCATCGCCACTTATTCCCTGCATCATTTGACCCTTTCGGACAAAGTGACTTTTTTGCACAGCCTACAAACGCAACTCACCCCCGGCGAATGTCTTTACATCTGGGATGTCGCCTTTGAAACGCGCGCCACCTGACAGCTTCATTTTCCCACGCTGCGCTTTGAAAAAATCTCTCCTTGCGCGGGGCTTCTTTCCTGGCAAAGGACCGAGTCCCCCCCCCAACAGCCAACCGCGTTTTCTCCGGTATGTTTCCGATGGGCTGACGAATATCCTGCTTGAAATCAAAACGGTATGGGCCTTTGTTCATCACCATGATTCATCTCCCGCTGTGCCGATGAATCGGCCGCTTGTTTTCCTTCCCAAATCATGTCCACTCGTCGAACAGGTGCTCCGCGCCAGCCCCGTAAGAGCTTGCCTTTTGGGATTCCCCTTTAAAGAAGGCATTGAGTGCATCGTCCTTCATGCCCCAGTTGAACCAGTGGATTTGTAACGCCTGTTTATCTCCCCTAACATAAAGGCCGGAGAAACTCATCCTCCGGCCTTTTATAGAATATATTCTTCTCTGAACCATATCCTCTTTTGAAATAAACCTCCGCAGCCCTAAAAAGTACCTTAAGCCTCCCGCGTCAGCTCATACATCATGATGCCGGCTGCCACTGCTGCATTGAGCGATTCGGCGCCGCCGCGCATGGGCAGCTTCAGCTGAACATCCGAAACGGCCATGGCTTCCTCACTCACACCGCGCGCCTCATTGCCAACAATCAGCGCAAAGCGGCCGCCGTGCGGCGCGCCCTCGTAAAACGGCGCTCCCTGCAATGAAGAGGCCACCACAGCATAGCCTCGGCTGCGCAAATCGCAGAGCATCTGCGGCAAATCGTCGGTCACGCACACCGGCACCCGAAAGCCTGAGCCCATAGCTGCGCGCTGCACCTTGGGCGAAAACGGATCGGCACAGGCCGCGCTCATAATCATCCCGCCAATGCCCGCCGCATCCGCCGTGCGCCAGATCGTGCCGACGTTGCCGGGATCCTGCACGCTGTCGAGCACCACCACCTGATCTGGGGCATGAGCGGCGTCAAAAAAAGCCGGAAGGCCAAAAGCCGCGCACGCTCCCTGAGGCGTTTTCGTATCGCAGACGCTTTCCAGAATGCGCCGCGGCACGGCATAAACATGCGCACCCTGTCTTTGCAGCGTCTCGGCCAAATCCCCAAAGCGCTCGGCCATCGCCTCGTCAATCAGCGCATCCGATACCGGCAGATGCAGCGCCATGGCCTCGCGCATCAGCTTTTCGCCCTCAACCAGCATTTCTCCCGCTTCTTCGCGCGCCTTTTTGTCCTTCAAACCCTTGAGCCGCTTCACCGTCGGATTCTGGACGCTTTGAATCACATTCATGGTTCTTCTCCCGCTCGTCTTTCTAAAATACGGAAGGCTACACAGGCCCTCTCTGTTC
>CAYOTH010000160.1:0-5095 GCA_964406835.1 uncultured Oscillospiraceae bacterium | reverse complement strand
CCGGGAAGAGCAGACGCACAACCTTGCCGTCGTTGGATGGATTGATGCCGATATCGGATTTGAGAATAGCCTTTTCGATGACGGGCACCATCTTGGCTTCCCAGGGCGCGATCACCAGCATACGCGGCTCGGGCACGGACACGTTGGCCACGGCGTTGATCGGCGAGGGCGTGCCGTAATAGTCCACCTGCACCTTATCCAGCACCTGCGGATTGGCGCGGCCGGCGCGCAGCGTCGAAAGCTCTTTGGCGGTGACAGCCAGCGTTTTTTCCATTTTCTCCTTGGCAGTCTTGATAACGTCCTTATACATACAAAGATCCCCCTTTGATTTCACTATAGTCATTGTATCGGTTTTTGCTCATTCTGTCAATCAAAATTTGCGCGCAGATGATATTCTTCGCGCAAAATTGAGCACAATCCTACATCCACATAGCGCCCTTTGTTGTACAGGCGCTGGCGCAGCGTCCCCTCGTAGCTCATGCCGCACTTTTTCATCACCGCGCCGCTGGCCGGGTTGCTCAGCTCATACTGCGCCTCGATGCGATTGACCTTCAGCCGTTCAAACGTATAGCCGATCACCGCCTGAAGCGCCTCGGTCATCAGCCCCTGGTTCCAGCAATCGCGCGCAAGCGAATAGCCCAGCTCGACAGCGCTGTGTTCGGGCTGATACCACATATAGCCGATTGTGCCGACGACGCGCTCCTCCTGCTTGAGGACAATCCCCCAGCTGGCCGGATCCCCCAGCCGATAGCGCCGCTGCATCGCGCGGATATAGCTTTTGCATTCGCTGACTGAAGTATAGGCATCCCAGAGCACATGCCGCGCCACCTCGGGATCACGGCCATAATCGAATATATCGCGCGCATCGGTGATCTCCAGCCGCCTTAAATACAGCCGCGGCGTTTCGATCGGCTCCATGGTAAAAATCAGATCGCCGAAAAACATAGTCCCTCTCCGTCTTTTTCCGCAAAGTAGAACACCATGAGCGCCCGAAAAACACCGCCTTAGCATGCTTTTCGGGCGTCTTCAAGGCTCTTTTCTCAGATTTCAACCTCGCGCCTGAGCTTGGCCGAGCGATAGATGCCGTCGAGCATACGCTGTACGGTCACGCCGTCCTCCAGCGGAGAGATCGGCTTTTCGCCGGTGCGCAGGCAGTGAATGAAGTGCTCGATTTCGTTATCGAAAATTCCGCTGTTGCCGACGGTGGGCTTGTTGTCGGTCAGATAGCCCTCGTCCTCGCCGTAAATGGTGAGCGGGTCGAGCGTCGCGCCCGCTTTGCTGCCACAAATCTGCGTATAGCCCTGATTCGGCGCATTGAGCGCCCAGCTGACCTCAAAGAGCATCACTGCGCCGTTATCAAAGTGAATCGCGCCGGCCGCGCTGTCCTCAGTGTCAAAGGCAGTCACATCGCTGTCGAGCGCCTTCCAGCGATCGACGCCCTTCGTCCGGTAATCGCCGATGGCCGAAGAGGTCATGGCGCTTATACGCACGGGCTTGGGACGGCCCATCAGGTACCAGGTGCGGTCAATGCAGTGGACGCCGATGTCAATGACCGGGCCGCCGCCGGATTTTTCGCTGTCGGTAAACCAGCCAATGGGCGTTCCGCGGCGGCGAACGGCAGCCGTCTTGGCATAATAAACATCGCCCAGTCGGCCATCCTCAACCATCTTGGCAAGCAGCTGCGCTTCCTCGCTGTAGCGTGTGGGAACGGCCAGCATAAACGGCACGCCGGCTTTTTCGATTTCTTCCTTCATAATCAGTGCATGCTCCAGGCTGTAGGCCATGGGCTTTTCGCAAAGTATGGCCTTTCCGGCCCGCGCCGCCGCCACCGCCACATCGCAGTGAGAGCGATTCCAAACGCAGATGTCGATGTAATCCACCTCTTCGTGGGCAAGCAGCTCCTCCACGGTGGTGTAGGCATGAGACACGCCGAACTTCCGGGCCGCCTCCTGGGCGCGTTCAAGGTTCCAGTCGGCCAGCGCTACCACCTCAACGTCGTCTCGCTTGGCATAGGCCGGCAGATGAGCGCTCTGGGCAATGTTGCCCGCGCCGATGATACCCACGCGAATCTTATCCATTTTCTTTTGTCCTCCTTATTTTCCGACCTGACAGGCCGGTCATCTTCCTGAGTATTCAGCCGTTTAGGCGCGCGTTGATCCACTCGCCCGGCTCGTCGGTTTCCCCCGGCAGCAGCGAACGCCCCGCCGCAAAGGCCACCGTTTCTCCCTCATTGCGCACGCTGCCCCGGCCGGTTTCCACCAGCACGGCCTCATCAAGAGAAGCCAGCGCGCCCAGAGTCTCGGCTTCGTCGTAAACACAGAGAATATCGTCGCAGCAGGAGAGCACGCGTCCCTGCGCTTCTTTGACCTCGCAGCGCACGACATACGCCCCCGCGCACGGCGGCAGATCGACTGCCAGCGTTCCGGCTCGGCGCACGCGCCCCAAGGCCGAGGAATATTCGCCCGAGGCAATGACCTCGCCCAAAGCCGAAATCACACACGCCGTCACCGTCGTCAGGCCGCTCTCCGCCCGGTCGCTCATCAGCCAGATGGGCAGCTTGATCTGTATGCCGCATTCGGTCACGCCGCCCTCCGGCAGCTCGGCGCAGGCCATAGTTTCCCGCCAGACCTCCCGAAGCGCCAGCCAGGCCGGCCTTCGCACGCCGCGCTCGGTCAGGGACGCGCCGCAAAGCGCCTCCCAGGGCATGTTCCATTCAAAGACGGCCTCGCGATCCTCGCGCCGCCGCCTGAAGGCATAGCGCATCACCTCACAGGCCTGCTGCGCGCGCAAAAGCCGAATCAGCCGCTCCGGCTTGTCGATCACCGCAGCGCCATAACGCACCTTCGCCTCGTCAAGGGGCAGACGGCCGCCCCGCAGTCGCTGCATAGGCGCGTCAAACCAGTCTCTGTTTCCCCGCTCGATCGCCCATCGCTCCGCCGAAACGGGCGCCAGCAGGCGATGCGGCGTGTTTTCCTTTAAGTAAAACAGCCCGAAGCGCGTTTCGCTCTCTTCCTGCTGCGGCCAGGCCGCGCCGACAGAGCACGCCCCCAGCGTCCGGATATCCCGCGCCGCCTCGGCCGTGAGCGCCCCGTAAACAAGCACGCCACGCTTTTGAGAGGCGCGCTCGCTAAAGAGCAGCTCGAAATGCGCCCGCTCGCAGCCCAGCGCCCCGCGTTCAATGCTCACATCCACATCATAGGTCGTCTCATCGCCGTTTTCCGGATCATAAGGGCGCGGATGCTCCATCGTGATGTCATGCGCGCAAAGCTGATGCGCCGCTGCAAAGCGCTCGATCACCTCGGCCCTTTTAATCAGCTCGCCGTCCAGCGAAACCGTGTACTTAAACGTATATAGCCCCGGCACATGCACGTTAAGCGCATACTCAAAGCGCGCCGTTTCGCCGGAAACCACCGCCTTACCGTGCGCCATGGTCAAGCCTGAAATCGCCTTGAGCCACACTCCCTCGCCAAGTCCAAGCATGGGCATGGGATTGTCGCCGGGCAGCGCGCGGTAAACCGGCTCAAAGCACACCTTGAGCTCATTGTCGCCCGATTCGGCAATCAATCCGCTGACATCCAGCATGACCTCGCCACCCTTAAAGCGCCCCGCCATCACGCCGTTGACCCACACCTCGCCGCGCCCGAAAAGATGCTCAAAGAGCAGATACACCCGCTCCTCGCCCTCCTGAGGCGTTTCAAAGGCGCTTAAATAGATCCAGCGGCGGCTGTAAATCCACTCAATCGCGGCCAGATTCATGCCTACAAGCGGATCGGCCGCATAACCGGCGGCCACGACGGCCGAGGCAATATCCCGCGCGCCGCCGACAGGAAAGGGATCGAGTATGCCGTCGGTCAGCGTCCAGGAAAGATCCAGCCTTCTTTTAAACGCCATGTCGGCCCTCCTTGAGGTGCTTATCGGCCATCAGCACGCCGATGATCGTCTTGCTGTCGGTTATCTCCCCGCACATGACGGCCTCAACCAGCTCGTCCAGCGGGATTTTTACAATATTGAGGAACTCGTCCTCGTCCGGCTGCGTATCGCCGCGGCTCAGTTCCTCGGCCAGATAAATCGAAATCACCTCGTCGCAGAAGCCCGGCGTGGTCAGTATATCACTCAGCGGCGTCCAGCGCTTTGCCGTCAGGCCGGTTTCCTCACGCAGCTCGCGCTGAGCCGCATCCAGGCGATCCTCGCCCGGATGATCGAGCTTGCCAGCCGGAATTTCCATAAGCACCCGCCCCAGCGGCGCGCGGAACTGGCGCACCAGCGTGACGTTGCCTGCCTCGTCTACCGGCACAATAGCGCTGGCCCCCGGATGACGCACGGCCTCTCGCAGGGCGGCCTGCCCGTTGGGCAGCGTCACATCCAGCCGATTGACCTTAACCAGCCGCCCGGAAAACACCCGCTCCTCGTGATCGATCCGTTCAATGATATCGCTGTCTTCCCGTTTCTTTTCATTTAGATTGTTCATGGGATAGATCGCCTCCGCCCTCATGTGTTAATACCCAAGCGCGTAAATGCGCACGCCCTCTTCGTCAAAGACCAGCCGGCCTAGGCTCGCAATGCCCTCTTCGTCCACGCTGAAATTGGCCAGCTCGTAGCTGCTGATATAAACATACGCCACATCGTATTGCTTAAACAGCGCCTGATTCTCCAGCGGCGCTTCGTACATCAGCCGCGCCGCCTGCTGCTGCTGTGAATAATCCACGCCATGGAAATACAAAAACGTCGGCGTACCGCAGACAATGCGGCGTCCGGTCAGCGTGGCCACGGCATTGTTGTGCTGCTGCCCGGTCAGAAAAACGGCCGTCTGCTCGGTTTCTTCGTTGATGTAGGCCGCCGCCTGAACCTCGCCCGGCCCGTACAGCCTGTAATTGGAGACGCACTCGCGCGCCACCGACAAAGCACCCGAGCACACAGCCACGGCCACAAACACCCCGGCCAGAAAACGCCGCCCCGGCAAATCGCTCAGTTTGTCGTACACGGCCACCAGATAGCGCGCCGCCAGAGGCATCATAACCATATAGGCCCCATAAAACAGCTTGTTGTTGTCGTATTCGTTGGGCTGGAACTGGAAAAGCTCAGCCACGATGAAGAC
>CAYOTH010000159.1:0-5098 GCA_964406835.1 uncultured Oscillospiraceae bacterium | reverse complement strand
ACAACCTGCTGTGCGAGAAGATCGCCTCCAGCGGCGGCGTGGATTTTTCGCTGCCGGTGCTTCTGGGCTATACCGGGCTGGAGGATTCGCTTTTGCAAAAGTACATCACGGACAGCCGCACGCTGTGGGAGGGCCATGCCGGGGCGCTTTCCTGCGTTCAGGTGGGCAGCGTGATTGGCACGCACATCGGCCCGGGCGCGGTAGCGGCGGCTTTTTTCAGAGCCGACGGCGCGCAGTAAAGCCGATCGGCGATTGCATTTTGGCGGCGCTTTTTGTATAATAGAAAGGGCGGGACGAAAATTTTCAGAATACCGTCACGTTTTTACCGCATTATTTCTTTATAATCAAAGTGAATCATGCTGTGGGACGGCGAAAGGGTGATAACGAGATGAACAGTCCGATGACAGTCAGCGATGCGGAAATCAAATCGCTCCAGCAGGCGCTGCTTCAGCGCATCGATGCCAAGCAGCTCAAAAACTGGGCGCAGGATTACGCCATGCCCTACCGGGAGCTGATGGCCTATTATCGCTGTGCGCTGATGGAGGTCGAGACGAAATTTAATGTGCTCAACGAGGAATTGTCGCTGCGCTATGACCGAAATCCCATTGAGAGCATCAAATCGCGCGTCAAATCGCCGGAAAGCCTGGTGGAAAAGGCGGTGCGCAAGGGCATTGCGCTGACAGTGAGCAGCATTGAGCGCAATCTGAACGACATTGCGGGGCTGCGCGTGATCTGCTCCTTTCCGGGGGATATCTACATGCTGGCCGAGGCGCTTTTGCGTCAGGACGATATCGTGCTGATCGAGCGCAAGGATTACATCGCGCATCCCAAGCCCAACGGCTATCGCAGTCTACATCTGATTGTCGAAATCCCGATCTTTTTGTACAATCATACGCGCCGCATGAAGGTCGAGGTGCAGCTGCGCACGCTGTCCATGGATTGCTGGGCGAGCCTTGAGCACAAGATTCGCTACAAAAAGGACCGTGCCGACGATCAGGCGGCTTCCGCCGAGCTGATGGCCTGCGCCGAAATGAGCGCCGAGCTGGATCGGCGCATGGAGACGCTCTATCGCTCCGTCACGGCCGAAAACGCCGAAGCCTAAGCACACAAAACTTAATGACGCCCCTATGACGGACTACGCGACGTCTGGGCGCGCGGCGATCGGCAGAGGAAACGAAAGTTGGCGTTTTCGGGTATTGCGCTTAAAACAGACAAACCAGACCGAAGCCCCAAGGGGCCGCGGTCTGGTTTTCTATTTGATGCTATGCTCCTTGTGTTTTGCGGGCGGCTGGGCCGGGCCTTTTTTTAGGGCGATTACAGCGCGAGATCGACATAGATAGGAGAATGATCGGTGGCGTCGAGCGCGTCTGTGTCGATGACGACAGCCTGACGCAGCACGCGGGAGGCGGCGCTCAGGCCGATGTGATCGATGGATTTTTCCTTGGGCGCTTCGGTCGTTTGGCCGTGATAGCGGTTGTCCTCGCCGCGAACCGGATCGCCGTGGTGCGAGCTGACGGGCGAAAACTCGTCGGCAGCGCAGAAGGAAGTGACCCAGCCGGTGCCGTTTAAAAAGCGCCAGGCCAGCGAATCGACGGTGCAGTTCAGATCGCCCATGAAGAAGACAGGGCAGCCGTATTTCTGTGCCGTGCGCTTCATGGCGATATCCATTTCCAGGGCGTTATAGCGGCGGATGACGTCGTATTCCGTGCCGTTGGGCCACATGAAGTGCGTGTTGAAAACGGCCAGGCGCCGGGCGCTTTCCCGGGTTTCGAAGACGCCCCAGGTGAAGCCCTTCGAGGCGTCCAGCTCCTCGTGATAAAGCTGCCAGCCGCTGTCGATCAGCGCGAGCCGATCCGGGCGGTAGAGCAGGGGCGTAAAGTTGAGCTTATTGTGCGTGTCGGCCTCGACAAAGCGATAGGTATCCTCCATATCCTTCCAGACGGGCGAGGCCCACCAGCTGCGCGTCATTTCCTGAAGGCCAAGCACATCGGGCAGGTATTTAAGATAAATCCCCTGAAGCTGACGATCTCGTCCTTCGACCTCGTTGCCGAAATAGTCGCCCCAGATATTGCTGCTCATCAGACGAATTTCCATGGCGTATGCTCCTTTCCGGATAAGACCCCGGCCAGCAGGGCGCGAGGTTATGTTAGAAACATTGTATAACGCGGTGCGCTGCAAAGCAAGACGGCTCGACGTGAAATAACACAAACTCTAAAAAGGCCGAGCGGGGCGGCGATTTGACAAGCCGCGCGGGCAGTGGTACAATGAGCGAAGAATCAATCGGGCGGAGGAATGTTTTTATGGAGAATTTGGTTGCACAGATCTTTGGCCTTTTGGGCATGGCGATGAATATTTCGTCCTATCAGGCCAAGAAGCGGAGAAACGTTATTCTGATGCAGTTTTTAGGCTCGGCGTTTTTTACGATCAACATGTTCATGCTGGGCGCGTATTCCGGCTTTATGCTCAACGGCATCGGCATCATTCGGGCGCAGATTTATTCGCGTGAAAGTCAGCTCAAGCGCGCGGCGCTTTGGAACCGGGTGTTCGTCGCGCTGTATATGCTCTCCTATGCGGCGGTGTTTTTGGCCTTTGGCAAGGAAGCGACGCTCAAAAACCTGGTGCTGGAGCTTTTGCCTACGCTGGCTATGGTGGCGACGACGCTGTCCTTTTCAAAATCGGCAGCGATTATCCGCCGCTGCGCGCTGATCAGCTCGCCATGCTGGCTGATTTACAACTGCGTCAGCGGTTCGCTGGGCGGCATTATCTGTGAGATTTTCGGCCTGATTTCGGCGATCACAGGCATGATTCGCTACGACCGCAAGAGCGTGAAAGACAAGACGGCCGAGTGAGGAGGAGAGGCGCATGGCCTGCCTGATGCTGATTGAAGACGATGAGGCGCTGCGTGCGGCGCTTGAGGAGCTGTTTCGGCGCGAGGGCTACGACGTGCTGGCCGTCGGCAGCGTGAGTGCAGCGCGCAGGGCATTGGATGAGCGTGTTGATCTGGTCGTGTTGGATGTTTCACTGCCCGATGGCGACGGCGTGACGCTCTGCCGGGATTGGCGCGCGGGCGGCGTGGAGACGCCGGTGCTCTTTTTGACGGCACGCGATGATGAATGGGATGTTGTGCGCGGGCTGGATGCCGGCGGCGGCGATTATGTGACCAAGCCCTTTCGGATGCAGGAACTGCTCAGCCGGATTCGGGCGCAGCTTCGCCGGGGCCAAAGAAGCGCGGCGGGGGCGATCACGCGCGGCGATGTGGCAGTCGATCCGGAACGCATGGCGGTCAAAAAGGGCGGCGAGGCGCTCAATCTGACGCTGACCGAATACAAGGTGCTGGTGATGCTCATCAGCGTGCGGGGTGTGGTGACGCGCGCACGTCTGCTCGAAGCGCTGTGGGACGACGGCGCGAAATTTGTGGATGACAACACGCTCTCCGTTCACGTCAGCCGCCTGCGCGACAAGCTGGGCGAGGGGCATATCCGCACGCTGCGGGGAGTGGGCTACCAATGGATCGATTGACCGGGCTGATTTTGACCCTGGCGGCTGTGCTGATTGGAGGGCTGGCACTTTATATTGCGATCCTGCGCCTGAGGATACGCCGCCTGACCGGGCAGATGGAGGATTTTCTGGCGGGGAGATGCGAGAAGCTGGCCTTTTCCGTGCGCGAGGATGTGCTGGCGCCGCTTCACAATGCGGCCGCGGAGCTTCAGGAGCGGCTGATGATCGCCCGGGAGCGTGAACGGGGCGAGGGCGAGCGCGTTCGGGCGCTGATGGCCGATATTTCGCACCAGCTCAAGACGCCGCTGGCCACGCTCAGGCTGTACTGCGAGATGGATTCAGGCGCGCATCTTTCAGGCGAAATTGAGCAGATTGAGCGCATGGAGCGGCTGATTTATTCGCTTTTGCGCTTGGAGCGGCTCTGCGCCGACGGCTATGACTTTGATTTTGCGCCCCATGACGCGGCGGCGCTGATGCGCACGGCGTGGCAGCCTCTGGCGCGGCTGTGGCCCGATCGCCGATTTGAGACGTTCGGCAGCGCGATGATACGCTGCGATCAGAAATGGCTGGGCGAGGCGCTGGGCAACCTGATGAAGAATGCCTGCGAGCATACGCAGCCGGGCGGCTTGATTGAAGGGCGCATTGAGGCGGACGAGGCCTTTGTGACATTGACAATCGAGGACGACGGCGGCGGCGTTCAGCCTGAGGCGCTGGAGCATCTTTTCGAGCGCTTTTATCGCGTGCCGGGCGGCCGCACGGGTGGCGCGGGGCTGGGGCTGGCCATTGCCCGGGAAGTAACCGAGCGCCATCACGGCCGCATCGAGGCGGAAAACACGGCGCGCGGGCTGCGCGTGACGATCACGCTGCCCCGGCTGGAGGAGCGGCTTTTGCATTCTCTGGAAAGTGAAGAAAACTAAAAATGCACAGGGATCAGGCTTTGGCAGACACGCGCGTGCCTGCCATTTTTGTTGCCAGAATAGGCGATATAAACCCACTTGGTTTAACTTGAGGTCATGAAAAACAGCTTTGGCAAAAGGTATGCAGTCCCATAGCCGATGGGACTACTCTGGGAAACAGCAAGCAATCGGTATTGTATAAGATGGAATCTTGGATGAAGCTCCGAGCAGGGGAGTGCAAAGCGTGTGATTTGTATAATCGAACGAAAAGACCGCGTTTCGTCCAACCTTGCGATATCGTAAGGCTGACGTCATGTAATTGAAAGGTTCGTTTGCTATGATAAGGATGCGGGGCAAAGGCCGCGAAAGGAGTGTGAATCGGATGGATATTATCCGATGTGAAAACCTGAGCAAGATTTATCGCGCGGGCGAGGGACAGGTGGCCGCGCTGGACAATGTGACGCTGAACTTTGAAAAGGGCGTCTTTACGGCGATCACCGGGCCGAGCGGATCGGGCAAATCGACGCTTTTGCATCTTTTGGGCGGGTTGGATGCGCCCAGTGTCGGAAGTGTGTATTATCAAAAGGAAAATTTGTACAAATACCGGGACAATCAGCTGGCCGTGCTGCGCCGACGTCGTTTTGGCTTTGTGTTTCAGAGCTATAATCTGGTGCGCGAATTGACGGCGTGGGAAAATATTCTCC
>CAYOTH010000158.1:0-5101 GCA_964406835.1 uncultured Oscillospiraceae bacterium | reverse complement strand
TTCTGGAGCTGCCCGCCAAGCACCGCTGGGTCAGCCTGAAGCCCTTCATCGGCGAAATCGACATCGCCGATTATCTCGCCACCGGCAAAATCGAAACGGTGCTGGCCGGCGGCGAAAACTACCTGGGCTCGCGTCCGCTGCATTACGAATGGGTTAAAAAGGTCTATGATGCCTGCGTGGAAAATAACGTGCAGTTTATCTTCGGCCAAACCGGCAACATCTTCATCAAGGACGGCGTGGAATACAAAATCCGCAACCGCACCGAACAGATGGTACAGGCGCTCAGAAGCGGTCTGAATCATCCGCCCAAGGACATTGAGGCGGAGGTGGCCGCCATTCTGGAACGCAAAGCTGCCATGAAAGCCGCCATGGAATCCCGGCGAAAGCCCCGCGAAGAGGACAAATTTCACTGCTGATTTGAGTCCTATAAGGCCTTATCTCCTGTGATTGTTCTCTAAAGAAGACATCGAAAAAAATCCCCCTACTCAGGAATTCATTCAAGCTTCTATTCCATCTTATACACTATCGCTTCCTTGCCATTTCCCAGTGGAGTCCCATCAACTATGGGATTCCATAACTTTTGCTAAAGCTGTTTTCATGAAGCACAGTTGAACTTGGGATTTACAGCGCCTGCCGAACAGATAAACTGCCCGGCAGGCGCTTATTTTAGTATTTGATTACCACATTCAGGGCATGATCGACATCGGCGGCCCGCTCAATGCCTCCAGGAAGCTGATCGATAGAAAACTCATCGGTAATGATCGAGCCTATATCCCAGCGGCCGCTGCGCATCATGGCCATGACGTCGCGCACATCCTCGGGCATATAGCCGCCGGAGCCGATCAGCGCATGCTGCGAATAAGTCATCTCGAGCACATCCACCGGCCGCTTGCCCGCGCGGACGGCCACCACAACCAGACGGCTTTCAATCTGCCCCATCGCCTGATACTGATCCAGTATGGACTCGGCCCCGGCGGCATCGATGTAAATCGACGCCTTGGCCGTCGGCCCAAAGCGCGAGGGCGCCGTGCCGAAAACACGCATCGCCTCCGCCTTCAAATCCTCGCGCTGGCCATGGCAAACAGCAAAGCCCAATTCTCTGGCCTTCTCCAGGCGGAAATCCGAATGATCGCAGAGCATCACCTGCGCGCAGCCAAAAAACTTAAGGCCGATGGCCGCCGCTAGGCCGATCGTCCCCGCGCCAAAGACAATGGCATTTTCACCCGTCTGGGGCTGAGAGCGCCTAGCCGCCCGAAAGCCCACGGTAAACGGCTCAATCAGAGCGGCCTCCTTCAGCGAAATGCCTTCCGGCAGCGCATACACCTGCTTGTTCAGCTCGGCATTGGGAATCAGGACATATTCCGAAAAGCCGCCCACCGTGCCGGCCCGCCGGGGATCGCCCTTGGCCAGCCGGGGATAAGGATAGACGATCATCCCCTCGCTGATGCCCTGCACATTCCGGCCGACTTGGACAACCTCGGAAATCATCTCGTGGCCAAATTCGCCGCCCACGCTGATGCGGTGTCCGGTGTTCGGGCCGTGCATATAAACCGCCACATCCGTT
Organism: uncultured Oscillospiraceae bacterium; assembly: GCA_964406835.1. Lineage (GTDB taxonomy): Bacteria > Bacillota > Clostridia > Christensenellales > Aristaeellaceae > Firm-10. The sequence goes on along the minus strand of CAYOTH010000158.1, from coordinate 3,537 downwards.
CCGCAAATGCTGGCATAGCGGTTTTTAATGACAATATCGTTATCTCCAGCCTGCGGATTCTCCCGCTCTTCAATGCGGACATCCCGCTGTCCGTAATAAATGGCTGCTTTCATGTCTTTTTCCTCACTTCATCAGCTCGTCGGTCAGGCGCAGTATCTCCGGCGCAATGCGGTCGCGCTCCTTTTTAAGCGTGCGGCTATAGACCGGATAGGCCAGCGCGCAAAGCGCCATGCCCAGCAAGCCGATGACGATGCCCGGAACAAACCAGCGCTGTCCCCACTCCATGCAGCAGCTCATGCCCAGCCCCATAATCAGCGCGCCGATCACGCCCAACACCAGCGACACCCGCGTGGCCTTGCGCGCGGCCTGTCCATCCAAGCGGCGCAGCGTGTCCATTTTGCTTTCTTCCCGGGGAAGATACTTGCTGCGTATTTTTTTGAGCTCCTCCTGCTCGGTCGCCGAATAGGTGTACTGAAAGGTATCCTGTTTTTTCTGTTCAGTCATTTTGATTTTACTCCTGTTCTGTTTTAAGGCTTTTTGTAGCGCGCACGATCATATAAACGGCCATGGCGCTAATCAGCAGAGCCGCCGCCGCGCCGCTGGCCCCCTGCATCACCGGCCTGAAAAGCGGCGAATTTTCCTCGCCGAAGGTGGTCAGCATAGCATCCTCCAGTGATAGCATGGACACCGCCGCCGAAGCCAGCGAAAGCGCCTTGGCCGCCGAGCAAACCGGGCTGTCATAGCGGCGATAGCGCACCACATTGACAATGGCCAGCGTCAGCGCGCCAAAGGTGTAGGCTGCCATGGCGATAACCGTAATCTCATGATGCTGCGTCAGGCGCAAATGCTGCACAAAGTAGAGCACAAACACCGACAGCGCCCCATTCATCACAAGCAGCCCCACGCCGCACAAGCGATACTGACGCCATTCCCGCGTCTTCTCCTCGCCCGGCTCAAAGCAGCGGATGTGCCGCCCCAACATAAGGCGCATCACGGCCAGCAGCACATAATAGCCGGCCATGGCATAAAACCACGCTGAGTGATGATACACGCCCAAAACCAGCTGAAAAACGGCGTAGCCCGCGTTGTAAAAAAACGTTCCCCACAGGCTTATGTTCATTCTCAGGCGCACATCCGCGGCATAGCGCCGGTAGTATCGGTTTTCCCGACGAAAACAGCGCAGCGCCTTCACGATCTGCGGCACGCGCAAACAAAGAATGGTCAGCGCATAAAAGGACAGCACATAAGAGGCAATTCGAAGCGGGTGATTCTCCTCCCATCGCATAAAGCCGCAGGCCAGAAAGACCGCCGATGAAATTGCCAAAAGCGCAACCAGCGCCGGATGCGGGTAAATAAGCCGCCTGGCCAGCTTTTTGCCGTTCATAGATTCCTCCTCAGGCGCACCGTAAAGGCGCTTCCGGCCCCCAGAGCGCTCTCCACGCTGATCTCGGCATGAAGAATATCCACCACGCGCTTCACCAGCGCCAGCCCCAGACCATTTCCGCGGGTGGCATGGGACGAATCGCCCTGATAAAACTTTTCAAAAATATGCGCGCCGGTTTCGGCGGACATGCCGCAGCCGGTATCCCGCACGGTCACAATGGCCTGTTCGTCGGTCTGCCTGAGTTCCAAGCTGACCATGCCGCCCGACGGCGTAAATTTAAAGGCATTGGAAAGCAGATTGTTCCACACCAGAAACAACAGCTCCCGATCGGCGCAGACGCTCACATCCTCGGCGATCTCCGTTTCAATGTCGATGTTTTGCTGCTCCCACACGTTTTCATATTGCAGCAGCGCCTCGCAGAGCTGTTCGCCCAGATCAAAGCGCTCGGCATGAGGAAATATCTGCTGGTTTTCCAGCTTGCTAAGCTTGAGAATGTTGCTCATCATATCCGAAAGCCTGCGCACGCCCTCCGTCACACCTCGGGCGTATTCCAGCCGCTTTTCATCGCTCAGGTCATCGGCCTGCAAAAGCGTACCGTAATTCTGCATCACGGCCAGCGGCGTTTTCATTTCATGCGACACATTGGAAATAAAATCCGTGCGCAGCGTCTCCACGCCAGAAAGCTCCTGCGCCATTTTGTTAAAGCACTCGGCAATGTCCTTAAAGCTGTCGTCCATGGCGATGCGGCCCACCGGCTCGACGCGCACTGAAAAATCGCCCGCCACAATCTGCCGAGTAGCCTGCGCAATGCGCCGGGCTGTGCGTTCCACCGTCAGCTTGCGGCGCAGAAAATCAATCAGCGTAAAGACCAGGCTCAACAGCAGCACATTGGCAAAGGTCAGCTTGGCGGCGGCATTCAGCATTTCAGCCGTCAGCTCGACGCCCAGCGACTGCACCAGCGTCTTGGTAAAAAGCGTTATGCAGCATGTCACCAAAAAGGCCGCCAGCATAAAAAAGAGCAGATAGTGGCTTATGCCGCGCAGCAGACGCTTCATTTAAGCACCGCCTTATAGCCCAACCCATGCACCGTCTTAATCTCAAAATCCGTGCAATCGGCCAGCTTACTGCGCAGCTTGGTCATATAGACATCGACCGCACGCGGCGCCGTTTCCGAGTCGGCATCCCAGAATTCGTCCATCAGCTGCTGCCGGGTAAAAGTCTTTTTGGGATAGGAGAGCAGCTTATAAAGAATGTTGAATTCGCGCACCGTCATGGCAATCTCCTCGCCGTCCAAGGCGGCTGTATGCTCGTCAGCATCCATGCTGAAGCGGCCGATTTCCAGCTTGCGGCTGGCCGCGATCTTCGCCCGGCGCAAGAGCGCGCCAATGCGCAGAAACAGTTCGTCCAGGTCAATGGGCTTGACCATATAGTCGTCCACGCCAATACGAAAGCCCCGCTGCTTGGAGGCTATATCGTCCTTCGCCGTCATAAAGAGAATCGGTATGTTTTCATCGAGCGCGCGCACGTTCTGCGCAAACTCAAAGCCATCGATATGGGGCATCATGATATCGGAGACAATCAGGTCAAAGGGCGTTTCATACAACGCGTCATAGGCCTGCTGTGCATCCAGACAGCCGGTCGCCTCATAGCCGGAATGATTCAAAAAGACGCAGACCGTGCGGTTGAGATCGCGGTCATCCTCCACAACAAGTATCTTAAACATAGCCTATCTCCTGCCTTTGACCTTCTAACAGAGTTCATCATAGCACAGATTTGTTTGAGTTTTGTTTCCGCAGGCTCGTTTCCCCATAAAAAATCGGCACGAAATCTTCCGTGCCGCTGTCCTTCACTGTTTCAGCGCTGCTTTGATGCGCTCCTGAGCCGCCCTTTGGCGCGCCTCCGCCTGAGAAATCTGCTCCTCGCGCTGTGCCTGCTGCCGGGCCATGTGCGCTTCGGGGCGTCCCGTCGCTCGAGCCTCTTCAAATTGCGCCTGGCTTTCGGCCCGAACCGCCGCCAGATTGGCCTTATCCACCGCGTGCTGCGCCCGGGCGCTCTTTTTCATGTCCTCAAAAGCCTTTTTCAAAAATTTCTTCATAGTCCTCTCTCCTCTGTTTCGTCCTTTGGATTCACCGACAGTTCAAGGCGCTCATCCC
>CAYOTH010000157.1:0-5119 GCA_964406835.1 uncultured Oscillospiraceae bacterium | reverse complement strand
GGACATGCTCAAGCAGCTGGACACCATCAACATGATCAAATACTGCATCATCATCGTAGCTACCGCCCCCATGCTGGCGATCTACCCGTGGCTGCAGAAGTACTTCGCCAAGGGCGTCATGATCGGCTCGGTCAAGGGCTGATCACTCCCAACACCGTATCTTTTGCCGGGAGGCGGATCATGCCGCTTCGCCTTCCCCGGCCAATCGATAAAGACAATATTAATGGAGGAATCGCAATGAAGAAAACATTGGCTCTGGTTCTCGCCCTCATGCTGGCGTTCACCGTCGTCGCCAGCGCGGATTCCGCACTGACCGCTGAAGGTTACCCGATCGTCGAAGGCGATATGGTAACGCTGGAAATCGCGGGTCTCGAACCTGCCTATCCCGATCACGACTGGAACGATTCGTCGTTCGTCACCGAGATCGAGAAGCTCATGAACGTTCACATCCATTACACGGCCTACAGCAAGGACGCCTGGTCCAACCAGATGACCATGATGTTCGCCACCGATGAACTGCCCGACATCCTGGGCAACCTCCAGAGCGCGGGCAACATGAGCTACGGCCAGATGCTCAAGTACGCCGAGGAAGGCTATCTGCTGGACTTCACCGAGTACCAGGATAAGATGCCCTTCATGACCGAGTTCTTCAAGAACCACCCCGAGTACGCCTCCTACGTCACCACCCCCGACGGCAAAGTGTTCGGCTTCCCGATCATGAATGTTCAGGGCGCCGACTCCCTGTCCATTGCTCCCCTGTCCTGGAACATGGATTGGCTGAACAATCTGGAGCTTGAAATCCCCCAGACCCGTGACGAGCTGGTTGAAGTCCTGACCGCTATCCGCGACAAGGACGCCGACGGCGACGGCGACACCACCAACGAGATTCCGCTCTCCAGCGGCATCACCAACACTTCCAACCTGGCTCAGATGGTCATGTGGGGCTACGGCATCTACAGCCGCACGCCCGGCTACGCCGTCTACGTCGATGACAATGGCCAGGTCGTTCTGGGCAACCTGACCGACGAGTACAAAGATTTCGTGACCTTCATGCGCAAGCTCTACACCGAAGGCTTCTATGCCGACGACGCCGCGGTTGTGACCGGCGACGAGCAGAAGGAACGCACCCTGAACAACGTCTACGGCGTGCTGGGCAATGCTTACGACAACACCTATGTCGCTCTGCAGGAAGAGCGCGGCACCAAGGTTCAGAACTGGCTTCCCACCAACTCCGCCTTCACCGCCAACAAGGATGATGCCCGCGTCACCGTGCTCAACTCCGCGATCTACAGCGAGATGAACATGGTCGCCAGCGCGTCCACCGAGCATCCCGAAGTCGTGGCCCGCTTCATCGACTACTTCTTCGATGAGTTCGGCGTGGGCGGCGACGCCGCTCTGAACGGCTGGGCCGGTGTGTCCTTCACCCCCAAGGAGGTCATGGGCACCGGCATCACCATGTTCGACGTTGAAGAGCAGCGCGGCGATATGAGCGCCTGGGAGTATCGTTCTTCCGTGGCCTGCTGGTATCAGTGCTTCGCCACCATGTTCTGCAAGGTCAACTCCAACTGGCTGGTCTATGACTACATTGAGAACAAGGACGATCTGCTCACCATGTGGCAGCATTGCTCCATCGGCAACAGCAACAACTGGCGCGCCTACTGCAACGAGGAAGATGGCCTGACCTTCAAGACCTCCTTCGGCGCCCTGCCCTACACCGATGCTGAGGCTACCGAGCGCGCGACCCTGTACACCGACGTCAAGAACTACAACGACACCATGTACACCGCGTTCATCACCGGCGAATACGACATCGACAACTACTGGGATACCTACGTTGAGACTCTGAACAACATGGGCGCCCAGCGCCTGATCGAGATCGAGCAGGCCGCCTACAGCCGCATGAACGGCTAATCCTCTCCCTCTTCCCTGAACGCGTCAAGCGGCATTGATGCGTAAGTCAAAAAACGATGCGCCCGGCTTCTTCTTGGAACCGGGCGCTGTTTTTGTTAGCTGAACAGACGTTATACACCCCATTCAACCGAACGTCGTGAACAATCGTTGGCCAGTCCCATTGTTGATGGGAGTCCACGGGGAAACAGCCAGTCATCAATATTGGATCATTGCCGATCCTCTCGTTCGCCCTTGAGAGGGCATCCACAAAAGACAAACCTTTATAGGTCCGGAGCAAAGCACCCATTCAACTTGGGTTATGTTTTATGTTCTCCATCGCCTTCTTAGTTCTTGCAACGTGACCGAAAACATGTTATAATTAAAGTAATACATTAACACATTTTCACCAAAAGGGGATTCGCCATGTCTTCCCACAAAACCATATTCCGCTTTTTTCTGACTTACCTGTGCGTGCTGCTGCCGGTGCTCATGCTCAATTTCATCGCCCAGCGCGCCGTGCTGCACCAGACGCAGCGCCGCACCGACGAGACCATCCTCTGGCAGCTTCAGCAGGTGAGCGACGAAATTCTCACCCTTCAGCAGCGCACTGACGACTACGCCATTCGACTGGGAACAGATGATGCGCTCACGTTTTACCGCGTGCAGGGCAGCCAGACGGACGCACGCAAGGCGATTAATCTTTTAAACGACGCCGTGCGCTACGAGGATACCCTCAGCGACCTGTTCGTCTTCTACAACACCGGCTACATCTACTCGACCGCTGGAAAGACCAACACGGCCACCTTTTTCAGCAGCCATCTGGCCCTCGACGACGCCAGCTGCGCGCGCGCCATCGAGCTGCTCTTCAGCGGCGAGGGAGGAGCCAGCTGCCTGTGGACACGCTCCGGGCAGGGCTATCTCTGCATTCATACGCCCATCAATCGGCTGCAAATGAGCTATGAGACCATCTCCCTCAACTTTCTAATGCCGCTCACCTCCCTCACGCAGGCCATGACGCAAATTTCCAGCAGCGCGCTGAACAGGCTGGATCTTAAATTGAGCGACGGCAGCGGCGCCTGCTTTGTGCAGGGCGAGGACGGCGCTGTTTCCGCCGTCAAATCCGAAACTTGGGCCGAGGGAACGCCCGAGCTGTTCGTTCCCTTTGGCGACGGCGCGACCATCACAGCGCATTACAGCCACAAGCAGATGTACGGGGACATTCGCCGCACACAGAGCATCAGCACCGTGCTTTTGTGCATAGGTATGCTGACGAGCACCTACGTTTCCCTCGTGCTGAGCCGCCGCCGCTATAATCAGCTGCACCAGGTCGAGGAGTATGTTCAGGGTGCCAGTGAAGAGCCGTACGGCGAAGAATTTGGCATCATTCTCTCACAGTTCCGGCAATTGCGCGACCGGCAAAGCGACCTGGAGCGCAGCCTGAACAGCCACCGCAGCAGCCTGCGCAGCCAGATTGCGCCGATTCTGTTTGAAAGCAGCAGCGAAATCAGCGACGGCGCGACGCTGGAGAGCCTGCTGCACGAATGCGGCGTGACCTTGGGCGAGGAATATTTCTACGTCGGCGCGCTGTGCCTCTCCTCCCCGACTGTCAACCTGACTGGCGCTCCGCTTGAAGGGCGGCTGTTCTGCGAGATTCGCCTCTCCGGGCGACGCGTGCTGCTCTTCCTGGGCGAAGTGCCTCATGGCGACGACGCGCAGACGCTGCGCCGCACCGATGCTCAGCCCTTGCTGGACAAATTCCGAGGCTGGGCGCCGGTCATCGCCGCCAGCCAAGTCTATCAGCCGCTGACGATGATCAGCTTTGCCTGTCATGAGGCGCTTTCCCGCCTTGCGCAGGCCATGGCCGCTGGCGAGGATGGCTTCGTCTGCTGTCTGCCGCCTGAAAACGAGAAGGAGCATGCGCCCCGGGATCGCGCCTGGTTCAACACCGATCAGCTTAGCGACTTTGCCACGACGCTCACTCGAAGCGACTGGGCCGAGGCCGCCGCCCTGCTGGACAGCATGATGGCCGATATCGAAGCGCATAGCGGCGCGGCTGAAGGCGATTATCTGCGCGGCTGTATTGTTCAGGCGGCGCTGCCGGTCTTCCAGGAAGCGGGACGCACGCCAACCGTCCAGGCCCTGAATGCCCTGGATCCTCAGAGTCCGGATTTCGCCTCGGCCTTCCGGGACATACTGCGCGCCTGCCGCGAGCCAGACGCCGAGAAAAACGACATTTTCAACCGCGTCGTGCAGTTTGTTGAGGCGCATTACGTCGAAAACGACCTCTCCTACGAGCGTGTGGCCGAATATGCGGGGGTCTCGAAGACTTACTTGAGCCGCCTGTTCCGTGCCAACGTCGGCATGTCCTACATCGAATATCTCTCCCGCATTCGCCTGACCCGGGCCGACGAGCTGATTCGCACCTCCGATATGACACTGCGCGATATCACGCACGCCGTCGGCTATCTGGACGAATCCAGCTTCCGGCGCAAATACCGCGCGTTCTTTGGCTACAGCGTCACCGATGTGCGCCGCGCCCATCCGGACACCGAGTCAGAGGAATAACAGTCCCATCCATCCGCCTTCAACATTCCTTGTTGGAGGCGGGTTTTGCGTTCAGCCTGCGTTAAAGCCCTCGCCGTTTGAACAAAGTGCCTCAAAAAATCCGCAGCCAGACGCCCAAATTTTCAGCAAGCCCAACGACCCAAGCCAGCTCTGAAAGCGTTTTATTCGGTATAATGACCCGTTCAGAAGCAAAAATACAGTCCGGCAATTCGAGAGGATTCGCTCGCTCAATGCCTTCCCCGGGACTAATGTCTTCCGCACAAACCGACCAGAGCCGCAGCAAACACAACCTCAAATGTACGAACGAATCAACTAAAGCATACTGCGCAAACGTTTTCTTTGTCCAGTATTTAATCAGAACCGGAAACAGCACTTAAAATCAGCGCCTGCCAGCTGCTCTGCCCATCTCAGTTTTGAAGCAACGTCTGCCTCAAGTGCAGCTAACGCATCAATATAAAGCAACATTTTCTTCGTGCGCCCCTAGCAGAGGCGAAACGCCGTCCGAAAACCCGAACGCCAAAGCCCCGAGAACGTGTATAAAGGCCTCTTTTAAGAAAAAACCGCCGTCCTTTTACTCACAAAAAAAGCGCACGATGTCTTTATCATCGTGCGCTCAGCCTGTCAAAGAATCCACAATGCGACATCGCAATGCGTCTTCTTATGC
>CAYOTH010000156.1:0-5169 GCA_964406835.1 uncultured Oscillospiraceae bacterium | reverse complement strand
GGCGCAGGGCAGAGCGATGTCGCAGGGCACATCCCAGATCACGCCGTCCTCATGGTACTCGGCCTGGGGACGATAGTTGGTGTATTCGCGCAGGCGCTTGCGCTCGACCTCTTTGATCTGCTTGACAGCCGCCAGATCAACGCCCTCGGCGTCATAGATCCAGCCGGTGGAATCGCACATGGCAACCACCTTGCCGCCCAGCGTCGTCGCCTTTTCGGCCGCGTAGATGGCCACGTTGCCCGAGCCGGAAACGATCACGCGCTTGCCGCTGAAGGACTCGCCCTTGGTGGCCAGCATTTCCTTCATCAGGTAGACCAAGCCGTAGCCGGTGGCTTCCTTGCGGGCCAGCGAGCCGCCGTAGGTCAGGCCCTTGCCGGTCAGCACGCCTTCGTAGAGGTTGGTGATGCGCTTGTACTGGCCGTAGAGATAGCCGATTTCACGCGCGCCCACACCGATATCACCGGCCGGCACGTCGATGTCAGCGCCAACATACTTATAAAGCTCCGTCATGAAGCTCTGGCAGAAAGCCATGATTTCGCGGTCGGATTTGCCCTTCGGGTCGAAATCGCTGCCGCCCTTGCCGCCGCCGATGGGCAGGCCGGTCAGGCTGTTTTTAAAGATCTGCTCAAAGCCCAGGAATTTGATAACGCCCAGATTGACCGAAGGGTGCAGGCGCAGACCGCCCTTGTACGGGCCGATGGCGTTGTTGAACTGCACGCGATAGCCCTTGTTGACGCGCACTTTGCCGCTGTCATCCACCCACGGCACGCGGAAGAGGATGGTGCGATCCGGCTCGGTCAGTCGCTCCAGAATGCCGGCCTTTTCATAAGCAGGATTGGCGTCGATAACCGGCGCGATGGTCTCCAGAACCTCCGTGGCGGCCTGATGGAACACGGTTTCACCGGGATTTTTGGCAATCAGATTGGACAATACGTCGTTCACATAAGACATGGATAAAAGCCCCCTCGCTCTTCTGAGAATGATGATATTTTACTCCAAAGAGCCGGTCTTTGTCAATGCTTCGGAGCCCTCTGGAAGAGCAAATTGCATTATTTTATTGTGAAAACTGCGTTTTTGACGGTTATTTTGGTTTTTTGCAGGAATATCGAAGGAAAATAGAGATTAATCCTGCAATTGTGAAGCTCCCTCGAGGAGGAGAACGAGCAGCGCGCGCAGCGCCTTTTTGGCCTCGGGACTGACGCTGGCACCTACGCAGCTGGGACAGCCGTTTTCGCAGGGGCATTCGTCCAAGCGCTCGAGCGCTTCCCTGAACAGGAGCCTGTCGGTTTCGTAGATGTGATCGCTCAGGCCGAGTCCGCCCTCTAGGCAATCGTAGAAATACAGCGTGGGGCGCTGCGTGAAGGGATCGCGCACATGATAGACCACGGCAATGTCGCTGGGCGCGCACATGAGGTTGAGCGGGGCGATGGAGCGCATCAGGTGGCACAGGCCGACCATGGCGTCCTGAAGAATATCCTTGGGCCAGGCTGATTCGATTTCCTCGGGCAGTGTCCACCAGCAGGCGGTGGTCTGCAGCTCCAGCTCAGGCAGCGTGACCGAGCCCCAGCCCAGATTTTCGCGCGTGTCCAGCTTCATTTTCTTGAACATGCGCGTGATCGTGGAAACCATAACCTCGCCGCGATAGCGCGTCATGGGGCCGGAGGGCTTTTCGTCGAAGACGTCGAGCACCTTCATGCTGGTGGATAGATCGGCATCGGTGTAATAATCGACGTTGACCTCGCGTACATAGGCCTTTTTGTCGTCGAAATCCAGCTCTTCGACCTGGAACTGCCGTCCCTCGTGCAGATAGATGGCGTATTGATGCAAAAGCATCGGCACGGTAAAGCGATCCATTTCGCCGATGACGCGGTGATGCGCGGGGTTTGAAATATCGACAATGACAAAGTTCTGGTCGCAGGCCGAGCGCAGCGAAATACCGGCCTGAGGAAATTCCTCGGCCATCCAGTGATAGCGCTGGCCAACGTGCATGAGCAGGTTCTGTTCAGTCAGGTATTCCAACAGCTCCGAGGTGCTTTCCAAATCGCCGAAGCGCTCGCCGTCTGAAAAGGGTAGCTCGTAGGCGGCGCATTTGACGTGATTGAGCAGGATGTAGAGGTTGTCCGGATTGACCAGCGCCTGTTCGGGCGACTGGCCGAAGAAGTAATCGGGATGAGTCATCATGTACTGATCGAGGGGATCGCTTGAGCCGACCAGAATCAGCAGCGATTCGCCGCCGCGCCGCCCTGCGCGCCCGGCCTGCTGCCAGGTGCTGGCAATCGTTCCCGGGTAGCCGCAGATGATGCACACATCCAGCTGGCCGATGTCAATACCCAGTTCCAGCGCGTTGGTCGAAACGACTGTGGTGATTTCCCCGGCGCGCAGCTGCCGCTCGATTTCGCGCCGTTGTGTGGGCAGATAGCCGCCGCGGTAGCCGCGCACGCGCCCGGCATTGCCCAGAGGATCGCGCACGGCGTCCTTGAGGCGGCGAACCAGCACCTCGACCGTCACGCGCGAGCGGGAGAAGATGATCGACTGTATGTCGTTTTTCAAAAAGCCCTGCGCAATGCGGTTGGTTTCGCCGATCATGCCCTTGCGGATGCCCAGCTGTTTATTGACCACCGGCGGGTTGTAAAACACGACATGGCGTTTTCCGGCGGGTGCGCCGTTGTCGTCGATCAGCTTGACGGGCGAGCCGATAATCTGCGCGGCCAGTTCGGCAGGGTTTTTGATGGTGGCCGAGCAGCAGATGAACTGAGGATGCGCGCCGTAGAAGGCGCACACGCGCTTCAGGCGACGGATGACGTTGGCCAGATTGCCGCCGAAAACGCCGCGGTAGGCGTGGATTTCGTCGATGACGATGTATTTGAGGTTTTCGAACAGCTTAACCCACTTGGTGTGATGGGGGAGTATGCCCGAATGCAGCATATCCGGATTGGTCACGACCACATGCCCGGCCGAGCGAATGGTAGCGCGGGCGGGCGCGGCGGTGTCGCCGTCATAGGTGTAGCACTTGATCGGCTCCCCCAGAAGATCCACCAGCGTGTACAATTCGGCGGCCTGATCGGCGGAAAGCGCCTTGGTGGGGAAGAGATACAGGGCGCGCGCATCGGGGTTTTTGAGGATGGCGTCCAGTACGGGCAGATTATAGCACAGCGTCTTGCCGGATGCCGTCGGGGTGACAACAACGATGTCCTCCCCGGCCAGCGCCGCCGTGACGGCATCGTGCTGGTGGCTGTACAGCTGATGGATTCCGCGATTGGACAGCACCTTTTCGATGCGGGGATCCAGCTCCTCCGGGAAAGGGCGATAGCGCGCCGGACGGGCTTCAAGCTCCTTCCAGCAGGCGACGTTATTCATAAACGAGGGATCGTGCCTGAGCACTTCGATATACTGGCGAAGATTCATAATGTACCTCCGGCAAAACTTTTAATACCTATATTATACACGTCATTCGTCGAACATGGCGCTAAATCCTTGAAAAGCATGGCAATTGTTGAAAGGGGCGGCTTGACAATCGGGCCAAAAAGGCATAAGATAGTATTCGAACGTAAGTATGTTTTGAAAACGCCTTTTTATGAGGCGCAGGCAAAGGAGATCATGTGAGAATACTGGGCATAGACCCCGGCCTGGGAACGCTGGGCTGGGGCGTTATCGACACCGACGGCGTGAAGCACCGCATCGTGCAGTATGGTGCGATTCTGACCACACCGGGCGAAGCGCTGCCGCAGCGGCTTCGGGCTATTTTTAAAAGCGTAACGCAATTGATGGAAACCTTCAAGCCCGACGAGGTGGCTTTCGAAGAGCTGTTTTTTTCAAAGAACATCACAACCGGCATGGCAGTGAGCGCGGCGCGCGGCGTGGCGCTGGTGGCCGTGGCGGAGAAAACCGACAATCTTTTTGAGTACACGCCCATGCAGATTAAGCAGGCCATCACCGGCTACGGCAAGGCGGACAAGCATCAGATTCAGCTCATGGTGCGCATGATGCTGAACCTGAGTGAAATTCCACGCCCAGACGACGCGGCCGACGCGCTGGCTGTGGCCATTACGCACGCCAACAGTATGCGTGCAGGCCATCTGTTCAAGATCAAATGACGAGAGGGAGACGCTATGTACGCGCATATTAATGGCATCGTGGCTGAGAAGGCCGAAAACACGCTGGTGATTGATTGCGGCGGCGTGGGATATCTGCTGATTGTGAGCGGCGCGACGCTTTCCATGGCGCCCGCTGTCGGCGAAAAGATGAAATGCTATACCCACTTAAACGTGCGCGAGGATGCGCTGGAACTGTATGGCTTTGCCACGCGCGAGGAGAAAACCATGTTTTTGAAGCTGACCAGCGTGACCGGCGTCGGCTTTAAATCGGCCATTGCGCTGCTTTCGGCGCTTAGCGTGCGCGATGTGGCGCTGGCCATTGCGACCGGAGACGCATCGGCGCTTTCCCGTGCGCCGGGCATTGGCAAAAAGACGGCGCAGCGCCTGATTCTGGAGCTGAAGGACAAGGTGGACAATGAGGAGCTGATCGGCGTGGGGGCGACGGTTGTGCCACAGAGCCCGGCTGGCGCGACGGATGCCAGCAGCGAGGCCATCGAGGCGCTCATGGCGTTGGGCTATCAGGCCAGCGAGGCGGCGCTGGCGGTCTCTTCGCTTTCGCCGATGCCCGAAACGACGGATGAGATCATTCGCAGGGCGCTTAAAAGTATGATGTGACGGGCGCATTTCGCCTGAAAGGATTGTTATTATGGAAGACGAACGCCTGATTTCGACCAGCCTGCGCAGTGAGGACGAGGCGGAAGGCACGCTCAGGCCGCATTCTCTGGCCGAGTATTTTGGACAGAAGAAGATCAAGGACAGCCTGAATATCTACATGCAGGCGGCACTCTCCCGGCACGAGCCGCTGGATCACATCCTGCTCTATGGCCCGCCCGGGCTGGGCAAAACCACGCTGGCCGGTATTATTGCCGCGGAGATGGGCCACAACATACGCATCACCTCCGGCCCGGCCATTGAGCGCCCGGGCGATCTGGCCAGCATACTGACCAACCTCAATGAGGGCGATGTACTCTTTATTGACGAAATTCACCGCCTGTCGCATTCGGTCGAGGAAGTGCTCTATCCGGCCATGGAGGACTATGCGCTGGATATCATGATCGGCAAGGGGCCTTCGGCG
>CAYOTH010000155.1:0-5174 GCA_964406835.1 uncultured Oscillospiraceae bacterium | reverse complement strand
ATCGCATAAGAAGACGCATTGCGAGGTCGCATTGTGGATTCTTTGACAGGCTGATCCCCGGATGCCCATCTGGGATCCGGGGATGAGATTCAAGCGGGAATTACTCAGCGATGGTGCAGTACATGAAGTACTTGTAGCCCAGGGGGTTGGAGTAGAAGCCCTTCACGCTGGAATCGATCATGTAGATATCGGTGTAGAAGTACAGGGGCGTGATGCAGCCGGAGGACATGAGCATATCCTCGGCGATGTGCATCATGGCGTAGCGGTTGGCGTTGTCGGTGCAGGACTTGATGGTGGAGATCAGCACATCATAGGTCTCGGCCCAGGTGCCGTTTTCAACCTTCACATCGTAGCCATAGGGTTCCAGATCCAGGCTGTACATGGCCAGCTCGGCATGGTCGCCCTTGCCATACTGCACGTCGTTGTTGCCGGAGGCGGTGACCCACATATCCAGGAAGCAGATCGGATCGTTGTAGTCAGCCAGCCAACCGTTGCGGGCGATGGTGTAGTCGCCGTTCTTACGGGTGTTGAGGAAGGTGCTCCACTCCTGGTTGACCAGGTTCAGCGTGATGCCCACGCCGGAGACCGCGCTCTGCAGATACTCGCCGATCGCCTTGTGGCCGTCGGAGGTATTGTACAGATAGGTCATGGAAGGGAAGTCGGTGAACATGCCAGTGGATTCGTCATAAGTGTAGTACTTCTTCAGAATCTCAATGGCCTTGTCCCAGTTGTCGATGTAGGCATCCTCAGAGACGTTGTAGTAGCCGTCGAACTCATCGGAGGTACCGGCGTTTTGATAGAACTGGCCGCCGTCGGCATCGGTCATGCCCATGGCGACGAAGCTGGAGGCGGGAACCTGACCGGCCTGGCCGATCTCGGTAACGATGTAGTTGCGGTCGAACAGCAGGGCGATGGCGTTGCGGATCTCAGCCTTGGCGGACTCGGCCTCGACGCCGGTCAGCGTGCTGCTGGCGGGCAGGATGTTCTCGTTGATGTTCCAGCAGACATAGTAGGTGCCGATCTGGCCGGCCACGACGAACTCGTCCGGATAGGTTTCCTTCAGCGTGGCGATTTCGGAGGTGGGCACATCGTCAATCAGCTGCCAGTCGCCGTTCTGGAAGTTGGCCAGCATGTTGTTGGAGTCATCGGAGAGATAGAACTCGATGGTGTCCATCGTCACGTTGGCGGCGTCATGATAGGCGGCGTTCTTGGTCAGGGTGATCTTGCTGTTGTGCTCCCAGCTGCTCATGGTGTAGGGACCATTGCAGATGTAGGAGGCGGGATCGGTCGCCCAGGATTCGTCGCTGACGATGTCCTCGCGAACCGGCATGTAGGCCGGGAAGGCCAGCAGCTCGTTCCAGTAGGCGACGGCGTTGTTCAGCGTGACGGTCAGGGTCTTCTCGTCGATGGCTTCAACGGCCAGCTTGGCGTCGGGATTGACGTAGTTGCCGTCGTCGTCGGTCTCATACATTTCGGCATAGCCCTTGACGACTTCGAACATGTAGCCGTAGTCGGCACCCAGAGCCGGGGAAGCGGCGCGCTGCCAGGCATAGGCGAAATCAGCCGCCGTCACGGCCTTGCCGTCCGACCAGGTGAGGCCGTCCTTGAGCGTGTAGGTGTAGGAAACGGTGCCATCCTCGTTGGCAACCGGCTCAGGGAGCTCGGTGGCCGAATCGGCAACGATCACCAGATTGCCGTTTTCATCCTGAGCCCAGGTGGCCAGGCCGGAGAACAGATGGGCGATCAGCGTCGCGCCGTCAACGGCAGAGTTCAGAGCGGGATCTAGTGTATCCGGCTCGGAGGCGAGGCAGACAGCGAGGCTGCTCGTTTCTTCAGCCAGCGCGGGCAGGCTGCAAGAGAGAACCATCGCCAAGGTCAGCATGAGAGCAACAAGCTTTTTCATGGGAGTTCCTCCTTAAAATAATCTATCAAAAATGCACGGGGCACCTTTGAACATGGGGTTGGGCCGTCAGCCGATTTCGTTGAGACGGTGGCAGGCCACGAAATGTCCCTTTTCGACCTCTTTGAATTCCGGCATGGACTGGGCGCACTGTTCGGTCGCATAGCGGCAACGGGTACGGAAGGGGCAGCCGGAGGGGGCGTTCAGGGGACTGGGAATGTCGCCGCTGAGGACGATGCGCTTATTGGCACGCGCCGCCTTGGGATCGGGAAGCGGCACAGCGGAGAGCAGCGACTGGGAATAGGGATGCAACGGGTGATTGTAGATTTCCTCGGCATCGGCCAGCTCGACCATTTTGCCCAGGTACATTACGGCGATGCGATCGGAGATGTGCCGCACGACCAGAAGATCATGGGCGATGAAGAGGTAGGTCAGTCCCAGCTCATCCTGCAGATCGTCGAACATGTTGATGACCTGCGCCTGAATGGAAACGTCCAGCGCAGAAACCGGCTCGTCGCAGACGATGAATTCGGGCTTCATGGCCAGGGCGCGGGCAATGCCTATGCGCTGGCGCTGGCCACCGGAAAACTCATGCGCGTAACGGGAGGCGTGTTCGCTGTTCAGGCCGACATAGGAGAGCAGCTCGAGGATGCGCTCGTCGCGCTCCTTTTTGCTGGAATACATGTGGTGAACGTCCAGCGGCTCGCCGACGATATCGGAAACGGTCATGCGTGGGTTCAGCGAGGAGTACGGATCCTGAAAGACCATGGAGGCTTTGGTGCGGAACTGACGGATATCCTCTTTGGTTTTAATCAGCTTGCCGTTGTAGTAGATCTCGCCGGCAGTGGGTTTGTAAAGGTGAAGAATCGTACGGCCGACGGTGGTTTTGCCGCAACCGGATTCGCCGACCAGGCCGAGCGTTTCACCCTTGTTGATGGCGAAGGAAACATCATCGACGGCCTTGAGCGGCTTGGAGCGCAGAAAGCCCATGTTGATGTCGAAATATTCCTTGAGGCCCTTGACCTCGATCAGTGGCTGCTTGGCAGACTGTTCAGACATTGGATGCGCCTCCTTCCAGCGTGATAATGTCCTTGTCAATGCCCTCTTTGACGTTCATCCAGCAGGTGGCATAGTGCTCGTCGTTGATTTTCAGCCGCTCTGGGCGCTGGCAGAGGCAAACCTTGAGCGCCGCCTCGCAGCGGGGAGCAAACGGACAGCCCTTGGGCATGTTGAGCAGATCGATCGGCGTGCCGGTGATCGGCTGGAGCCGTTCGCCGTTGTTGGCTGCCGTGGGGATGGAGCGAATCAGGCCCTTGGTGTATTCGTGCTTCGGATTATAGAAGATTTCATCGGCGGTACCCTGTTCGCAGATCGATCCGGCATACATGACAACGATTTCATCGCACATCTGCGCCACGACGCCCAGGTCGTGCGTAATTATGATGATGGCCATGCCCAGCCGCTTTTGAAGATCCTGCATCAGTTCCAGAATCTGAGCCTGAATGGTGACATCCAGCGCGGTGGTCGGTTCGTCGGCAATGAGGATATCGGGCTCGCAGGCCAGCGCCATGGCGATCATGACACGCTGGCGCATACCGCCCGACAGCTCATAGGGATACTGCTTGAGGCGCTTTTCCGGCTCGTTGACGTTGACCAGGCGCAGCATTTCCAGCGCACGCTCCCGGGCTTCATGCCGGTTGCGGTTGGAGTGCAGCAGGATGGCCTCCATCAGCTGATGGCCGACTGTGTAGGTGGGGTTCAGCGAGGTCATGGGGTCCTGGAAAATGATGGAGACGCGGTTGCCGCGTACGCTGCGCATGGTTTTCTCGTCTGCGCCGACCAGCTCCTGGCCGTCCAGCTTGACGCTACCGCCGACGATTTTACCCGTCGGGGCCAGAATCTGCATGATTGAATAGGCTGTGACCGACTTGCCGGAGCCCGACTCGCCCACAATGCCCAGCACCTTGCCGTGATCCAGTGAAAAGGAGACGCCGTCCACCGCCTTGACTTCGCCCGCGTCGGTGAAGAAAGAGGTGTGCAGATTGTTTACTTCCAGCAATGACATAATGTTTTCCTCTCCTTCCGTCAGGCGTTGAGTTTCGGGTCAAAGGCATCGCGCAGGCCGTCGCCGAACAGATTGAGCGACAGGACGATCAGACAGATCACCAGCGCCGGGATAATCAGGCGATAGGTGTAGGTCGTGATGCCGTTGAGCGCATCGGAGGCCAGCGAGCCCAGCGAGGGCATGGGCGCGTTGACACCCAGTCCCAGGAAGGACAGGAAGCTCTCGGTGAAAATCGCATTGGGGATCTGCAGGGCCGTGGAGATAATGACCACGCTGATGCAGTTGGGCAGCAGATGGCGCTTGATGATCCAGCTGCCCTTGGCACCGGTGGCCTGCGCGCAGAGCACATATTCCTGCTCGCGCAGGGAGAGGATCTGACCGCGGATCAGGCGGGCCATGCTGACCCAGTAGAGCAGGCCGAAGACGATGAACATACTGATGATGTTCGAACCGATCTTTTCAAGGAAGGTGCCTTCGACATTGAGCACCTGGCCCAGCACAACGGCCAGCAGAATAATGACCAGCATATCTGGCAGGGAGTAGATGATATCGACAACGCGCATGATGAGCAGATCGACCTTGCCGCCGCAGTAGCCCGCGATGGCGCCGATCGTCATGCCGATCAGCAGCACAATGATGCTGGCAAAGAAGCCGACGGCCAGGGAAATGCGCGTGCCGTAGACAACGCGGATGAAGTAATCGCGGCCGTGAGCATCCGTTCCGAAGATATGCGGGAAGACCTGCTCGCCGGCTTCGATTTTCTTAAGCTCGGTTTTGCCGTAGGTGAAGGGCGCCAGGTTGTTGTAGGAGCTGTCCACCGGGCGGCCGGGCGTGACGCCCAGCATGCTGTCGTAGGAATACGGCCAGACATAGGGGATGATGATGGAAGCCAGCGTAACGACGATGATGATAATCAGGCTGACCAGAGCCACCTTGTTGCGCACCAGCCGCTTGACGCCGTCTTTAAAGAAGGTCGAAGAGGGGCGCATTTTCGAGGCATAGGCCTTTTCGGCATCGCTGGCCGGTGCAAACAGATCGGGGTTCAGGTGCAGGCTGAAGGGCTTATTGACATCGAGCATGGCGGAAATGCCTCCTTATTCGTAATCGATCCGGGGATCAACGACCTTGTAGAGCAGGTCGGTGATCAGGTTCATGATGACGATCAGGGAGGCCAGGAAAATCGTGGTGCCCATGATCATGGTGTAGTCA
>CAYOTH010000154.1:0-5198 GCA_964406835.1 uncultured Oscillospiraceae bacterium | reverse complement strand
CCTCTATTATATCAGAAAAGGCCGCTTTTTGCGACCTTTTTTGACAGGCTGAACCGAGTCTGCTCCCAAGCAGACTCGGTTTTTATAAAGCTCACAAACGCTTTGTCAGTTTCGGATGCCTTCGATGTTCTTCAGACCGATAAAACGTAGGAAATGCTGAATATGCTCATCCCAGTATTCCCATGTGTGTGCGCCGGGATGCTCCTCATAGGTATAATCAAAGGGATTGCCGGGAATCGCCTGGAAGAAATCACGCGTTGCATGGGCATTTTTCAGCAGGAAATCATCCGCGCCGATGGAATGGTAAATGCGCGGCGTCGGCAAACCCTCCTCCAGAATCCGCTTCGCATTGTAGAAGGGATCCTCCTCGGTACCGGTCAGATCGCGATCGCCGTACAGCATATGAAGATGCGCCCGGCCCGATTCCGACTGTTCCTGAGAAGCGCGTCGGTTGCTCGCGCCCGCGCTCAGACAGCCAATCGCCGCGTAATTCTGCGGATTGGCCAGACCAATCTTCATGCAGCCCGCGCCACCCATGGACAGCCCGGCAATGAAATTGTCCTCCCGCTTTTCGGAAAGCGGAAAGAAATAGCGCATTTTCTGCGGCAGCTCCTTCGTGATGTAATCATAATACCGCCGACCGTGCGCCATGTTCGCATAGGACGACAGCTGCGCGGCCGGCATCACCACGGCCAGCCCCAGCGGCGCGGCATAGCGCTCAATCGAGGTACGGCGCTGCCAGATGGTCTGATCGTCCGAAGCGCCGTGCAAAAGCCACAGCGTCGGATGCTTACCGCCCCGCGCCGCCGCCGCCATGCCAATTTGCCCTGTAGCCGTCTGAGGCAGTATCACATCGCATTGTACGGCCATGCCCAGACATTCGGAGAAAAAGCCTATATGTATCAGTGCCATCAGTGCATCCTCCTTATCGGCTCAGCGGCAGCCAGCCAAGCACAGACTGTATTTTTTCATCCCAGCAGCCCCAGTTGTGGTTACCCGGAGATTCTTCATAGGTCAAGGCATACCCCAGTTTTTTCAGATGATCCCTCATATGCGTATTCTGGTCATAGAGGAAATCCTCCGTGCCGCACCACATATACAGCCGCGGCTTGGGGCGATCGCTGGCCGAGAGACGTTCAGCCGCCGCAAAGAGATCGTTCTCACTGCCCGCAACCTGATCGGCCTCACCGAAAATATCGATAAAGAGCTGCTCATTGCCCAGAATCTTCTCGCGACAAATCTTGCCCACATCCAGCGCGCCGGAAAGCGACGCACAGGCGCTGAATGTTTCAGGGGCCATCAATCCGCACTTGAGCGCGCCATAGCCACCCATAGACAATCCGGCCGCAAAGGTATCCTCGCGCCGGTCGCTCATCATCGGGAAAAAGCTGCGGCAAATCTGCGGCAGTTCCTGAGAAACGTACGTCCAATAACGATAGCCGACGCGCATATCGGTATACCAGCCCAAATGCGTCGTGGGCATAACAACCGCTATGCCCTTATCGGCCACATAGCGCTCAATCGAGGTGCGCCGCTGCCAGATGGTATGATCGTCGCTCATGCCATGCAGCAGATACAGCGTGGGGCACTTCCCCTCGACGCCGCGCCCCTCCATGCCGATCTGGCCGACCGTTTTTTCGGGCAATATGACGTCCATCTCCGTACACATGCCCAGCGCATCGGAAAAGAAATCAACGTGCAACAGTGCCATATGTGTTCCTCCTCACGGATTCATCCCCGCAAAAGCGCGCTATTTTTCGCGCCTTGCCGTCTTCATTATAGCATGCGCCGCCTCGGCCGTCAAACACAAAACACACGCCAAAAATATATTTGCCTAACCTACCGAATTGGTGTTATAATAACCTCATAGACCAATGCAAAGAGGGCGATCATCATGATTTCGACAAAGGGACGCTATTCCATCCGCATACTGCTTGATTTGGCGCGCCATGCCGGCGAAGACTATGTTCCCATGCGGGAAGTCGCCGCCCGGGAAGGCATTTCTCTTAAATACATAGAGCGGCTTATGCCCGCGCTCAAGGCCGCCGGGTTCATCGAAAGCGCGCACGGCATCGGCGGCGGTTATAAGCTCACGCGCGCGGCCGATCAATACACACTTTGGGATATTCTGCGCCTTGCGGAAGGCCCGCTGGTTCCGGTGGCCTGCCTGCGTGAAAATGCCGAACCTTGCCAACGCGCCGCAAGCTGCCAGACACTGCCGGTCTGGCAGGGCTATTACGAGCTGACCAAAAACTACTTTTCCGGCATCACGCTGGCCGATCTGCTCAACGCCCCCGGCAGCACGCCGTGCGCACTGTAAAAAGCGCCGCGTTTTTTAAGGCCTTTTCCCTTATTGAAAAACCAAAGCACGCGTCCCAGCTTCTTCTCAAAAAGCTGAAGGGCGCGTGCTTTGATTGTTTTCTCTCCAGCCTAGTCCTCGTCATAGTGATCCAGGAAATGGACGCGCTGACCGGCGCTCTTATAGCCAATCACCGCATCAAGCGAAACGTTTTCCACACTGCGGAAAATATGCGCCTCAACCAACGGGTTGGTCTTCTTCATTTGACGAATCAGCGCCTTGACCTCCATGCGCTTGGACTGGTTTTCCTCGTTGTCGCAGGACGTGCAGGTATCGGTAAATTTGCAGGCACACTGTATAAAGTGAAGGACGTTTACATCGCGCCAGGCCTTAATATCCTCCTCGCGAATCAGATAAAGCGGGCGAATCAGCTCCATGCCTTCAAAATTCGTGCTATGCAGCTTGGGCATCATCGTCTGAATCTGCGCGCCCCAGAGCATCCCCATGAGAATCGTTTCAATTACGTCGTCATAGTGATGCCCCAGCGCAATTTTGTTGCAGCCCAGTTCCCGGGCATAGCTGTACAGATGACCTCGCCTCATGCGCGCACACAAATAGCAGGGCGATTTATCCACCTGATATACCGAGTCGAAAATATCGGATTCGAAAATGTGAATCGGCACATTCAGCAGTCGGGCATTTTCCTCAATCACCCGGCGATTCTCCGGACTGTAGCCGGGATCCATCACCACATATTCCGCTTCAAAGGGTACCCGGCTGTAGGGCTGTAGCTGCTGAAACAGCTTGGCCATCAGCATGGAATCCTTGCCGCCCGAAATACACACGGCAATGCGATCCCCCGGCTGAATCAGCTCATATTCCCGAATGGCCTTGGTAAAATTACACCACAGCTTCTCGCGGAATCGTTTGCGCAGACTGTTTTCAACGCGTTCACTCAGCGCTTGAGCCTGTTGTGCCTGCATCTCGGCCCGCAGCCACTCGCTATAGCCGCCCCGCAGACTGAGCGCCGGAAGCCCCTGCGCCTGAAGCTGCTCGGCGGCCTCCAGGCTGAATTGTCCGCGCGCGCAGTATAGAATAATTTTCTGAGCGGTGCCAAAATCGTGCTGCGCCAAGGTCTCCCCGGAAAGCGCCACAGCCCCTGGAATCACACCATATTCGCGCGCCTGTTCGCTGCGCATATCCACCAGCGTATACTCGTCGGACGCCAGACGCCGCATTTCTTCTACGGTTATTTCCATATTTGCTTCCTCTTCCATCGCTTTCTCTCATTCGGTTTTCCAAATACTGCGCCACATTGAACATGTCCTGTCAGCAAACGCTAAAGAAGCCTATTTCCCCTATCCAACCACGTCATGGGCTTATCGCCTGAATTGGCCGCTAAAGAGGACAGCAAGCATACCCATCACACGCTTTGTCCCGGCAAAAATCGCCTTACCCTGTCGCTTTGACGCCCTTTGCTAAAGACTCTTTGGAGCATCTTCCAGCAAATCGAAGAAAGCCGTTCAACAACAAAAACCGGCGTTCGGAGCGCCTGTCCCCGAACGTCGATCGATATCCTCTTCTTAAAATCAGTCATCCCAGCGCGCCGCGGGCGTTTCGCGCATAGCCAATATGGTCTTTGAAATCAGATCATCCAGACTCCAGCCCAGCATGTCCGCGCCCCGCTCAATAACCTCGCGCGAGCAGCCGGCCGCAAAAGAAGCATTTTTGTATTTCTTCTTGACCGACTTCAATTCCAAATCGTCCACACTCCGGGAGGGACGCATCAGCGCCACCGCACCGATCAGCCCCGTCAGCTCGTCAACGGCATAAAGCACCTTTTCCATGGTGTGTTCAGGCTGTATGTCCACCGTCAGCGCATAGCCATGGCTGGCCACGGCATGAATCAGCCGCTCGTCCAACCCGGCCGCGCGCATGATTTCCTGCTCCTTCAGGCAATGCTGCTCGGGATACTTTTCAAAATCCAGATCATGCAAAAGCCCGACGATTTCCCAGAAATCCGCCTCGTCGGCATAGCCCAGCTCTCGGGCAAAATAAGCCATCACACCGGCGACAATCTGCGCATGTTTAAGGTGAAACGGTTCTCTGTTGTATTCTTGCAGAAGCGCCATGGCTTCGTCTCTGGTCGGAATCATAGCCTCTATTCTCCTTTCCGAAGGCCACGCCCTTTATTCAAACATGGGCGTGGAAAGATAGCGGTCCCCCGTATCGGGCAGCAGCACAACAACAGTCTTGCCCGCGCTTTCCGGGCGACGCGCCACCTCAATGGCCGCCCACAGCGCCGCGCCGGAGGAAATGCCCACCAGCACACCCTCGCTTCGGCCCATTTCACGGCCCATGGCAAACGCATCGTCGTTTTCGACGGGAATGATCTCGTCATACACCTTGGTATCCAGCACATCCGGCACAAAACCCGCGCCAATGCCCTGAATCTTATGCGCGCCCGCCACGCCGGTGGACAGCACAGCAGAGCTCTTCGGCTCAACCGCAACGACCTTCACATCGAGCTTTTTGCTCTTCAGATAGCGGCCCACGCCAGTGATCGTGCCGCCGGTTCCGACGCCCGCCACGAAATAATCAACCGCGCCGTCGGTGTCCTCATAAATCTCCGGGCCGGTCGTTTCAAAGTGCGCCTTCGGGTTGGCCGGATTGACAAACTGCCCCGCCACAAAGCTGCCCGGAATACTCTGAGCCAGCTCTTCAGCCTTGGCAATGGCTCCCTTCATGCCCTTCGCGCCCTCCGTGAGCACCAGCTCCGCGCCGTAGGCCTTCATCAGCTGACGCCGTTCGACGCTCATGGTTTCCGGCATGACGATAATCGCACGATAACCGCGCGCGGCCGCCACCGCCGCCAGACAAATGCCGGTATTGCCGGAAG
>CAYOTH010000153.1:0-5220 GCA_964406835.1 uncultured Oscillospiraceae bacterium | reverse complement strand
GACGCGGCTCGACTCAATCTCGCTGAGCAGATTGATCTTCTGCTCGACGCTGCCCGCGTTTTTGAGCCAGTCAAAGGCGGCGGTGATGGCCGATGTGTTGTCGGGCATGACGGACGCGTCGCTCGGGCCGGGCGTCGGGGACGGCGCTGCGTCCTTGTCGGTGCGCAGGCCCGCGTTCATGCAGCCGCTCAGCGCCAGACACAGCGCGAGCACAAGGCCGTAGATCCAAAGACTTTTGCGATGAGACATGAGAAAATCCCTCCCTTTGCAGTTCTAGTCTGCGCCGGAAGGGATTTTTTTAATCGCCGCGGAAAAAATTATTCGTCGCCGCGATAGAAGCAGCATCCGCCAATGAATTCGCGCAGTATGGAGTTGAGCGGAATCTCATCCTCGATGTCGGCCGGCTGGAAGTAGTTGAGGAACTTGAGCAGCCGGTGCGCCATGGTATAGTGCGGGCTGTCGGGCGTGAGCTTAATCAGCATGGGATAGACGTATTTTTTGAGCACGGCAATTTCGTAAACCAGCGAGGAATTGAACACCACGTCGGCCTCCTCCTGGAAGGGGAAGATGTATTTCTCCTCGCCGCGCCGAACCGACGGCCACATGGTCATGGTCTGCTCGGGCGAGGTGCCGCGGAAGTGGTAGTCGCGCACCATGCGGCGCAGCAAACGCGCTTCAGTCGTGCGGATGCGGTTGTGGTCGTCCAGATTGAGCGTGGTCAGCGCGCTGATGTAGACCTTGAATTTCAGATGGCGGGGGATGTCTCGCGTCAGCTCGTCGTTCAGCCCGTGAATGCCCTCGATGATGATCGGCTGATCGGCATCCACATGCATGGCGTGCGTTTGGGCGCTGCGTCGTCCGCTGGGAAAGTCGAACAGCGGCGTTTGGACGGTTTCTCCCCGCAGAAGGCACACAAGCTGTTCGTTGAAGAGCGGTACATCCAGCGTGTCCAGCCGCTCCAGATCGCGTTCGCCGTTCTCATCGACAGGAATGGCGTCCCGGTCAAGGTAGTAGTTATCCAGTGAGAGCGTCGTAGGGCGCAGGCCAAGCACGCGCAGGGCGATGTAGAGCCGGTTGGCGAAGGTCGTTTTGCCTGAAGAAGAGGGTCCGGCAATCAGAATCACGCGCGCGCCGCTTTGTTGGAAGGCGTCGGCGAGGCGGCTGATTGATTTTTCGTGCAGCGCTTCATTGACGCGGATAAACTCGCGCAGGTGTCCGCTCTGGGTGAGGGCGTTCAAATCGGCGGCATTCGAACAGCTTAAAATGCTGTTCCAGCGCGCTGATTCGGCAAAGGCGTTGACCAGCTTAGGCAGGCGGCGCACCGGAGAGGGCAGAGCGGGTTGCTCGGGATCGGGCAATTGCAGCACGACGCCGGGGGTATACAGGCTCAGGTCAAAGACGTCGATCAGCCCGGTTGAGGGCGCCATGACGCCGTAGAAATAGTCCATCATTTCGCCAAGCTGATAGAGCGGGAAGGTGTTGTAGGGGCGGTATTTGAGCAGCTTAACCTTGTCAGGCGCGCCGTTTTTTTCGAAATAGGCGATGGCTTCGCGCTTGGAAAGAGTCTGGCAGGTGAAGGGCAGGTCGGCCTGGACGATGGCGCGCATTTCCTGGCGGATGGCGGCGACTTCCTGCTCGGTCAGTGCGCCCTCACAGGTGCGGATTTCGCAATAGACGCCGTTGCCCAGGGAGTGCCCGATGCGCACCTGTCGCTGCGGAAACAGCCTGCGGACGGCTAGCAGAAAGATAAAGCGCAGCGATCGCTCATAAATCAGGCGGCCTTCCGTGTCGGATAGAGTCAGTGCCTTGGCCTGTTCGCCGTCAGACGGCAAGGTGGAAAGGGAACGCGTATCGCCGCCCACGCGAATGCCCAGCACATGTTGGCTGTTTTTGCACCGTTTCAGAATATCGAGATAGCTTTCGCCCTGTTCAAAGGACAGGGACTGATTGTTGAGATAAAGCTGCATGAAATGACCTCCTTTGGCGGGGCGGGTTAAAAGTCCTTTTTGTTTATATTTCCCCTTTTATATTATAAACGGCTTGGGGACGCTTGTCAACGATCAGAAATATTTTCGCACGAGACGGTTTTTCTTGCTTTTGAGCGCGAACTGTGTTACACTTTTGTCAGGAAACAGGGATGGAGGCATTTGAAATGACAAAAATTCCCATGAGGCTGTGGTATCGCCAGAGCGCGCCGGAGGTCAACGATTTTATTCCGGCCTATGACAGCTCGAATAACCCGCTGGACGGCTGGGAAAAGTGGTCGCTGCCCCTGGGCAACGGCTATATGGGCGTCAACGTCTTTGGCCGGACGAAGACCGAGCGGCTGCAAATTACCGAAAACAGTCTGTGCAATCCGGGTGAAGGCGGCGGCCTGAACAATTTCTGTGAGCTGATGATCGATTACGGCCATGAGGATACGGCGCATTATGAGCGCGAGCTGGATCTGGACGTCGGTGTAGCGCGTGTTTCCTATGCGTGTGCGGGTGTCGATTACCGACGGGATGTCTTTGCCAGCTATCCGGATCAGGTACTGGTTGTTCATCATGAGGCGAGCCAGCCGGGCAGCATTTCGTTGACTCTGCGTCCGGCTATACCGTTTATCAAGGAAGATGAAGCGGGCTATTCCAAGCGCGGCAAGGTCTTCGTCGAAGGAGACAGCGTGGTTATGCGCGGCGAAATGACCTACTATGCCATACAATTCGAGGGGCGCTTCCGCATTCTGCACGAGGGCGGGCAGCTGACGGCGGTTCCGGACGGGCTGCGCCTGGAGGGGGCCGACAAGGCGACGATTGTTGCAGCCATTGGCACAAATTACCGCCTGGAAAGCCGCGTCTTTACGGAGCATGATCCACTGAAAAAGCTTGCGCCGTATCCGCATCCGCACGATAACGTGTGCCGCCTGCTGGATGAGGCCTGCCGCCAAGGCTATGAGGCGCTGCGTGCGCGGCATGAAGCCGATTATCGCGCGCTGATGGGGCGAGTGTGCTTTGAAATTGACGATGCCGGGCGCGAGCTGCCCACGGACGAGCTGCTCAGGCACTATGCCGCCGGGGAACGGCTGGGGTATCTGGAGATGGTCTATTTCCAGTATGGCCGTCATCTTCTGATCAGCTCCTCCCGCCCGGGAACGCTTCCGGCCAATTTGCAGGGCGTTTGGAACTGTTATGATCGCTCGCCCTGGGGTTCGGGTTACTGGCACAACATCAATGTGCAGATGAACTACTGGCCCGCCTTTCCCGCCAATCTGGCTGAGACCTTTTCGGCCTATGCCGATTATGCGCAGGCCTATTTGCCGGAGGCGCAGCATGCGGCCGATGAGTATATTGCCCATCTGATGCCCGAAAACTACACTGAGCCAGGCTCCAACGGTTGGATCATCGGCACGGCGGGGCGCCCGTACAGCATTTCCAGCGATTTGAACGTCAATCCTCAAACCGGCGAGGCATCCATTGCGCACAGCGGGCCGGGCATGGGGGCGTTTACGTCGATTATGTTCTGGGAGTATTATGCCTTTACCGGTGATCGAGCCATTCTGGAAAACATTACCTATCCCATGATTCACGGTATGGCTCGCTTTCTGGAAAAGACGCTTATTGAGCAGGATGGGAATTTCCTGGTCAAGTATTCGGCTTCGCCGGAGCAGATGATTGCCGGGCGCTATATTCCGCATGGCGCTTATTATCACACGGTTGGCTGCGCGTTCGATCAGCAGCTGATCTGGGAAAATTATCATGATCTGATTCGGGCTGCCGACATTCTGGGCGTCAGCGACGAGGTTGTGCAGACGGCCCGCGCTCAGATCGATCATCTGGATCCGGTGCAGGTGGGCGCTTCCGGCCAGATTAAGGAATATCGCGAGGAGAACGCCTATGGCGAGATCGGCGAGTGGGAGCATCGGCACATTTCGCATCTGTGCGGGCTGTACCCCGGCTCAGTCATCAATCGTCAGACGCCTGAATGGATGCAGGCGGCGCGCACGACGCTTGATTTGCGCGGCGATAAATCGACCGGCTGGGCTATGGCGCATCGGCTCAATGCCTGGGCGCGCGTGATGGACGGCAATCGAGCGCATAAGCTGTATCGCACGCTGCTTTCCAAGGGAACGTTCCCGAATTTGTGGGATGCGCATCCACCGTTCCAGATTGACGGCAATCTGGGCGGCGTGTCCGGCGTGTGCGAGATGCTTTTGCATAGCCAGGCCGGGTTTATCGATGTGTTGCCCGCGCTGCCCGACGAGTGGGCTGTTTGCGGCCGCTTCGAGGGGCTGGTGGCGCGTGGTAACGTGGTGGTTGACGCGGCCTGGGAACAGGGAACAGTGCACGAAATCGCGCTGACTGCGCGCAAGGGCGGCACGGTGCGCCTGCGCTGCGATCGCCTGCCGAAGGGTGGCGCGGTGACGGTGGATGGACAAGCCGTTTCGTCCCGCTGCGAGGAGGGCTGCTTCGTTATTGAATTGGCCGAGGGCCAGCGCGCCGTCATAACGGCTTAAAAGATCAATAAAACCCCCGGACGCTCTGTTTTTAAAGAGCGTCCGGGGGTTTGCTTAGGCGGTTTACTTCAAAAAGTCCTCACGGGCCGGCGTAAAGCAATCGATGAGAATACCGGCTTCCAGGCACAGCGTGCCGTGCGCCACGTTCGGCTCAAAGCATAGGCTGTCGCCCGGGCCGACAATGACGTTTTCGCCGTCAATGGTGAACTCGAACAGGCCGGAACGGACGTAGGTGCATTGCGTGTGAGGGTGGGTGTGGACGTCTCCCCGGGCGCCCTCGGCGAAGTGAACCTCGACCATCATGATGTCTTTGTTGTAGCTCAATACCTTGCGCGCACAGCCGTTGCCCAGCTGCTTCAGCTCAAACTCGTCATTATGAAGAACCATAGCGTTCATGGAAAAAACGTCCTTTCTTTTGAAGTTGTGAGAAACGAAGAATTACGCTTCGGCGTAGCCGAGGGTGGCGAGGAAGCGCAGCACGCCCGCGCGGCCGGCTTCCGTGTGCTTGTAGACGCCGGCATCAGCCAGCACGGCGGCGCACTTGACGGCCAGCGCCTTGTGAATGGTTTCGATGGCCTCGTCGGGGGTGAGGGCGCAGCCGGTTTCGGCGGCGATTTCACGCACCCACTCGTAGTGCTTGGCCAGCGGAGAATCGGCTTCGGGCGCGCTGTTCAGGCTGATTTCGCCGGTCAGGTATTTGGAAAGCTCGTTCAGCTCGCTGAGCAGGC
>CAYOTH010000152.1:0-5237 GCA_964406835.1 uncultured Oscillospiraceae bacterium | reverse complement strand
CTATACCGCGAAGGAATGGTTGCCGATGACCGTTTTGACGGTGCGCGTGCGGATCCACGAGCCGGTGGAGACCTGCGCGGCGTTGTAGAAGTAGAGACAGCCGCCGGTCGGATCCCAGCCGTTCATGGCTTCACGGGCGGCGCGCAGGCAGTCGCTGTCGGGCGTTTTGTTGATCGAGCCGTTGGTGACCGATTCAAAGGCGTTGTTTTGGTAGATCACACCTGAGAGCGTGTTCGGGAAGGCCGAGGAGCGCACGCGGTTGAGCGCCACCGCCGCCACGGCCACCTTGCCCTTGTAGGATTCGCCGCGCGCCTCCGCATAGACCAGCCGCGCCAGCAGATACTGATCGGCGCTGACCGAGGCCGCCGTGGACGAGGAGGACGCGCTCAGCGTGACGCCCAGCGCCGCCGCCGTCACCGGGCCCACGCGCCCGTCCACGCTCAGACCGTTGCGCCGCTGAAACCAGCGCACTGCGTCGCGCGTGGCCTCGCCATAGCGCCCGTCGGCTTCGTCGTCCAGATAGCCGAACTGTATGAGCTTTTTCTGCACTTTGACCACGTTGGGGCCGCTCGAGCCGACCTCCAGCACCACGGCGGCGTGCGCGGGAAGGTAGAGCGTCGCCAGCAGAAAGAAATACGCCAGCGCCAGCCC
This sequence comes from uncultured Oscillospiraceae bacterium, assembly GCA_964406835.1. Taxonomy (GTDB): domain Bacteria; phylum Bacillota; class Clostridia; order Christensenellales; family Aristaeellaceae; genus Firm-10. Next base: position 4,586 of record CAYOTH010000152.1, on the reverse strand, counting down.
GAAAGAAGCGATCGCCTGGGGGAGGTGCAGGCGTTTGAATGCGCCTTTCATGCGATCACCGCCTCCCAGAGCCGCTTGAGCCAGCGCCCCAGGCTCGAGTAAAACACCAGGCTTGCGTCCGCTTCGGCGTCCACGCACAGACTGGGGTAGAGCACGCACCACCAGTTATGCCCCGCGCCGCGCCCTAGCACCACGCGGACGGCGCGGTATTCGCCCTCGGGCAGCGTGACGCCCGCATACGTTCGCGTGGGGAAGGGGAACACGCCCAGCTCGACTTGCACATCGTCCTGGACGTCCCATTCGCGTAGCACCGCGCGCGCCGCTTCCTCGAGTGCGTCCTGTTCATCGCTTAGTCGCTCGTAGGCGCTCTCGGCATCCGGGCAGTCCTCAAGCAGCGAAGCGGCCGCCTCGCGCACGGCGTTGCGTACAATCAGCTTGAGGCCCTGCTTGTAGGCGCTGTTGTCGTCGGCCACGACGTGCAGCCGAACACACTCTGGGGTGATCGCTGCCTGCGCGCCGGCCGTCAGCGGCATGAGCAGCAGCAGCGCGCCCAACAGCGCCGCCATAATGACTTTTCCTGACATGATATTCCTCCTTCGGTGAAGCTTGAATACCTTCAGCATGGCCCCGCGTTGCCCTCTTTATACAAAAAAAGCCGCCGCGCGTGCAATTTTCGCCGCGGCAAGCGGGCCTTTGGCCTTTGAGAGCCGCCCGTTTCACGAAGGCCGCGCCCGTCCGCACGCGCAATCTTCATGCCGCTATCGCTCTGCCTGCCTTCTGTTTAAGCTGATTTCTGCCTTTTGAGAGCCGCCCGTTTCACGAAAACCGCCCATCCCACACTTGCGCCCTTCCCGCGCCTCCTCGTTTCAAGCACAAAAAAGCCCGTCCCGCAGAGGGGACGGACGAAGCATTGGCGTTAGGGATTGGGTGCGGAGAGACGGGCCTCGGCCTGAGATTCGCCAAAGACCTCGATGCCGTTTTCGCTGAGCAGCTGCGCCGTGACGCCGCTGCCCTCGGTCAGGCGGCCGGAAAAAGTGCCGTCGTAAATGCGCCCAAAGCCGCAGGAGGGGCTGTTCTCCTTGAGCAGCGCGTGCCGGGCGCCGAAGAGCCGGGCCAGGCGCAGCGTTTCCTGCGCGCCGCGCGCGTACTGGGCCGTGACATCCTGCCCATCGCGCGTGACGATGGCCTTGCCCTGGCGTTCGGCGGGGCAGCGCGGCGTGGCCAGCCCGCCCAGAATTTCCGGGCAGACGGGGATGAGCTGGTGGCCATCCTCGAGAGCCTTGAGCGCCGCAGGACAGGGCCGGGCGGCGGCGTCATAGCGGCAGGGAACGCCCAAAAGACAGGCGCTGACAAGCAGTTTCATGGTTATTCCTCCCTGAAAAGGCGGGTGGTTTATTCGAGAATCATGGCGTCTACGCCGCGCAGGTAGTTGTCCTCCCGGATGCCGCTCAGCCCGCCCAGACTGATGCGGCTCACCAGCGTGCCGGAGCGGAAGAACAGCCCAAGCATGGGCAGATCCTGCGCGATGAGCAGCTGAATATCGGACAGGGCCGCTTTAAGCTCGTCGGCAGAGGCAGCATTGCGCGCGGCCAGGAGCAAATCGTCCATTTTCTCGCTGGAGTAGTAGGAGCAGTTGCCCGAGGCGCCACTCTTGAACAGGTAGGTCAGATCGGGCAGATAGCTCAGGTTGAAGCCGACCAGCGCCATGCTGAAGCCGGTCTCGTTGTTGATGGTCTTGAGCACGCGGGATCTCGTGGTCACGGTGACGTTGACGCGCACGCCGATTTTGGCCAGCTGCGAAGCGATCAGCTCGGCGGCCTTTTCGCGGCTGGCGATGGTCGGCTCGTTATAGGTCACCAGGTCGATTTGAAGATCTTCCCAAAGGCCGTCCTTTACGCGGTCGAGTATGCCGTCGCCGTTGCTGTCGCTCCAGCCGGCCTCGTAGAGCAGCTGCAGCGCGCGCTCGGGGTTGTAGTTGTACTGAGCCGACTGCGTTTCGTACAGCCAGCTGCCCGGAATCACCGGCACCTCGCTCTCCTGCACCATGCCCAGATATACCGTCGAGGCCAGCGAGCTTCGGTCGATGCCGTACATGAGCGCCTCGCGCACGGCCGTGTCGGAGAGGATGCTGTTGCGCAGATCCGGCACCAGACACTCCCAGGTGAGGGTGGTGTAGTCGATGGTCGTGCGGTCGCTGAGCTGGCGGCTCAGCGCGGCGGCGGAGGAGGTTGTGGGGTGGATGTCGATCTGCCCGGTGGCCAGCGCCTCCATGGCCTCGGCCACTTCGTCATAGCGCTTAATGTCGATGGCCTGAATATCGGGCTGCTGCTTCCACCACAGCGGGTTGGCTTCCAGGCGCAAAAGGCCCCAGGAGTTGTAGGAAACATACCAGTACGGGCCGGTTCCCTTGGGGTATTCGGCGTTGAGTGTGTTTTGCTGGACGATGGGGAAGGTCATGGCGTAGAGCGTCATGTAGCCAAAGGTGTTGGACACCACGCGCACGGTCAAATCGTCCACCGCCGTCACCTCGCTGAGCGATTTGACGCGGTTGTAGTAGGGGCTGATTTCGCTGTTGATGATGATGTCCTCGTAGCTGGCCACCACGTCATAGGCGGTTAGCGGCGAGCCGTCGTGAAAGACGATGCCGCTGCGCAGATAAAAATACCACACGCCTTCTTCCGTGCTGCTCTCCCAGCGGTCGCACAACAGCGCGGTGGGCTGGCGGTTTTCGTCCAGCTCGACCAGGCTTTCGAAGACCAGGCTGTTGAGGCTGCTCAGGTCGCGCGCATTGCCTCGAAGCGGGTGCAGATCGCTGCCCTGCGCGGCCACATAGCCCACGTTCAGCGTCTTTTTGGCCGTCTCGCCGCCGATGGTTGCCGTCTCGTTTGAGGAAGCGGCTATGGTCGGCTCGGGCGTGATGAGGATGATGCTCTGCGAACCGCTCTGATTGGCGCATCCGGTCAAAAGCAAAAGCACGGCAAGCATCAGTCCGGCCGCGCGAAGGAGGCGTTGGCGTTTCATCGTGTTAAGCTCCTTGTGTGTGCTAAGGCCCCGTCGCCGCGAGGAAACGGGGCCGTTTTTTATAAAAGCTCAGGCTTCGGGCGCGCTGAAATCATAGAGCGCGTTGTATTCCGCGCAGGCCGTGACAATGCGCTGCACATAGGTACGCGTGCTGTCATAGGGAATGTTGGCCACGTCGATGGTCCGGCCGTCGGCAGAAATGGCTGGGTCGTCCAGCCAGCCGTCCACGCGGCCATGTCCGGCGTGATAGGCGCAGGTGGCCAGCACCAGATCGCCGTCATAGCGCTGCATCAGCCAGCTTAAAAACCAGCCGCCGTATTTGAGGCTGATTTCCGGCTGATAGAGCCAGTCTTCTTCAAAGGCGTTCTCCTCGTCGAATTTTCCGGCGAGCCAGCGCCCGGTTTCAGGCATGATCTGCATCAGCCCGCGCGCCCCGGCGGAGGAGGTGGCCTTGGAGTTGAAGCTCGATTCGCAGCGGATGACTGCGGCGACGTGCCACGGGTCGAGCGAATAGTCTGCCGCAGTCTGCACGATCAGCTCTTTATAGGAAAGCGGATACTGCCGGTAGCGCAGCGCCTCCCGGTAGCGGCCCACATAAAACAGCGAGACGAGAGCGAGAATCAGCACGCAGACAAGGACGATTACAAGCCGGGGAAGGCGGCGCAGAGCCTTCTGTGGACGGCGCTTTGAGCGCGCCATGCGGCCTTTCATCAGCCCAGTCTCCGCTTGAGATCGCGCAGCAGCGCACCCAGCTCGGCCTGCGTGGCCTCGATCGGGCGGTTGGTGCGGATGACCAACGAGGCGCGCTGACACTTTTCCTCCAATGGCATCTGGCTGGCGATGCGGGCGGTGGCTTCGTCGCGGGTTAGCTCATCGCGGGCCATGACGCGCTTGACCTGCTCCTCGACCGGCAGCGACAGGCACCACGTCTCGTCGCAGAGCGCGTCCATGCCCGTTTCAAAGAGCAGCGGCACGCTCAAAAAGACGAAGGGAACGCCTTCGGCGCCCAGCGTGCGGATTTGCTTTATCATGCGGTGCTGGATCATCGGGTGCAGTATGCCCTCAAGCGTGAGGCGCTTTTCCCGGTCGGCAAATACCACGGCGCCCAGCGCCCGGCGGTTGAGCAGGCCGTTTTCGTCAAAGACTTCCTCGCCGAAGGCCTCGCGGATGCGGGGCAGGGCTTCGCCGCCCTCCTGAGTCAGCGCGCGGGATTCGGTGTCGGCGTCGATGATGGCCGCGCCGCGTTCGCTCAGAAAGTTGGTGGCGGCGGTTTTGCCGCTGCCGATGCCCCCGGTCAGGCCGATGACATAAGGTTTGTTCATGGTTTGGGCGTCCTCCTATTTGCAATCGTACCAGCTACGGGCGGTGTTGACCTCCACGCGCAGCGGCACTTTCAGCGCAATGATGTTTTCCATGCAGTCGCGAAGCAGCTGAGCGGCTCGTTCGGCTTCGGCCTCCGGGGCCTCGACGATCAGCTCATCGTGAACCTGAAGAATCAGCCGGGCCGAAAGGCCTTCCTGGCGCAGCGCCTCGTCGGTTTTAATCATGGCCAGCTTGATGATGTC
>CAYOTH010000151.1:4093-5280 GCA_964406835.1 uncultured Oscillospiraceae bacterium | reverse complement strand
GCCTCTATTATATCAGAAAAGGCCGCTTTTTGCGACCTTTTTTGACAGGCTGGCCTGCGTATGGTTATGATCATACGCAGGATTTTTGTTGCTTTTTAGCGGGGACGGTCGGTAGGACTGAATGTCAGATCAGAATTCCCTCCAGATGATCGCACTCGTGCTGGATAATCTGGGCAGTCACGCCGGTGAAGGTTTCGGTATGCTCATTGAACGCCGTGTCCTGATAGTGCACGCGCAGGGAGAGATAGCGCGTCGTTTTTCGCACGCCGGACAGGGACAAACAGCCTTCTTCCGTGTCATAGGGGCGCGAGCGGCGCAGGATCTCGGGGTTGAGCATCAGACGCAGACGGCCTTCGTCCGAAAAGACGATGATGCGCCGGGGGACGCCGATCATGTTGGCGGCCATGCCGACGCATTCGTGCGCATGGGCGCGTAGCGTGTCCAGAAGATCCTGCGCTGTGGACAGATCCTCAGGAGTGGCCGCTGTGGCCATTTGCGATAGGAGAGCCGTGTCCCGGCAGATCGGCTGAATCATGTGGCGGCTCCCTTCAGCGCTTGTCCGAATAGGCGACGCTGACCTTGACGTGCTCGATGGCGTTGAGGCGCTCGGATAGCGCGGCAATGACCGTCTCGGGCGCATCCATGGCGACGGAGATGATGTTGATGTGCTTGGTCGGATAGGGCAGGCCCATGCGACCGATGATAAAGGCGCTGTATTCGTGCAAAAGTGCATTGAGCTTATCGACGGCATCGGGATTTTCAACGATGATGGCAATTAGGGCAACAGTAGTCATGGGAAAAACCTCGCTTTCTATGGGGTCATGTTTGCCCGGCAGAGATGCTTTTTATGCGCCGGGGACTTGGAAATTACTTTTTGTGTTTGCGTGCGCCGAAGGCCTGCTTGAGCATGTTGGCAGCGCCGCTGCGTCCGCTGGCAGAGGCCGTGCTTTCGGTATTCAGCACGCTGGGAGAGAGCGTTTCCGGGTCAATTTGATCGAGAGTAACGTAGGTGCTGGTTTCAGTGGGCATGCCGCGCTTTTCGAGCTTCTGCTCGGCAATGCCCTTAATCAGCGAGTAAAGCACGGCGTAGGTGGGAACGCAGACCAGCATACCCACCAGGCCGAACAGACCGCCGCCCACGAGAATGGAAATCAGCACGCCCAGCGAGGAAACCCCGGTGGTATTGC
>CAYOTH010000151.1:0-4083 GCA_964406835.1 uncultured Oscillospiraceae bacterium | reverse complement strand
GTATTGCCCAGAATCTTCGGGCCGATGACATTGCCGTCCAGCTGCTGAAGCACCAGAATGAAGATGACGAAGATCAGGCACTTGTAGGGATCGAGCATGAGCACCAGCATCGCTGAGGGAATGGCACCGATGAACGGGCCGAAGTAGGGGATGACGTTGGTGACGCCCACGACGATGCTGATCAGCAGCGAATAGGGAATCTTCAGAAGCGTTGTACCCAGAAAGCAGAGCAGGCCGATGATCGTCGAATCGACCAGCTTGCCCACCAGAAAGCCCTTAAAAACGCGGTTGGTATAGCGGGCAATTTCAAGCGTTCGGTTGGCCGGAGTCGGCGGGCAAAGTGTGTAGAGCAGCTTTTTGAAATGCCCGATCAGGCGGTTTTTGCTCAGCAAGAGATAAATAGAGACAATCAGGCCGATGATGAAGTTATAGACATAAGCGCCCACTTCAAATAGGCCGCTGGTCACACGCGTGATGATCGAGAGCAGATCATTTTTAAGGAAGGACTTGACAAACATCTCGAGGCGCTCGAACTGCTCGGTGACAATCGGCTCGATGGTGGGGTGCTCCTCGAGTATGGGCGTACTCCAGGCCTCCAGATTGGCAGCGTAGGTATCAATATTGGAAATGAGTGTCATCAGGCTGTCGATCATCTGCGGGATGAGCGAACGAATCAGGAGCGAAATGATCAGCACGAACAAAAGCTCGCTGACAACGACCGAAATCGCGCGGTAGGCCGTGTCCCAGCGAGCGCGATTGGCGTGCGCCGGTAGCGGGATTTTTTTTAACAGGCGTATAAAGAACGAGACCAGCGAATCCAGCAGATAGGCGATGATCAGGCCGAAGGAAATGGGCGCCAGAATGCTGGAGACGATGTTCCATGCCTCAATCACCTTGCCCCAGCGCAAAAACAGAAAATAGCAGGCAATGGAGGTGAAAAGCAAAAGGAAAATCGTAATACCCCAGGTGATTTGCAGCCGGTATTTTTCGCGAAACATAGCTCTCTCCTTTGTCAATGCGTTTTCGAAAGAGGAAACTTCCTTCCCTTTATTATAGCGGGGAATCCGGCTTTTGTAAATGGATTGGGGGAATTTTTAATGACGCTTTAGTCGCAGTCGGCCATGCGGTAGCCCACGCCCACCTCGGTGAAGATGAAAATCGGCTCGTCGGGGTTGGGCTCGATTTTCCGGCGAATGTTGGCCATGTGGACGCGCAGAATTTTGTTGTCCTGGCTGGCGTAAGGCCCCCACAGCTCGCGAAGCATGGCCTTGTAGGTAACGACCTGGCCGGAATGTTTGCCCAGCAGCGCCACAATGCGGAATTCGTTGGGCGTCAGATTGGTGTCCTTGTCCTTAAAGAACACCCGATGCTTGTGATAGTCAATGGTCAGATCGCCCACATGGCACTGTCCGCTCAGGGCAATGCCGTCGTTGGCCAGCACGGTGAATGTGTGCCGCAGCGCCGTGCGGATGCGGGCCATCAGCTCAATGGTGCCAAAGGGCTTGACCAGATAATCGTCTGCACCCAGATCGAGCGCGCAGGCCTTGTCCTCTTCTGAATCGCGAGCCGAAATGACGATGATCGGCGTTCTGGACCATTCGCGCACGCTTTTGATGATGGCATTGCCATCCATATCGGGCAGACCCAGGTCGAGCAGCACGCAGTCCGGGCAGTGCGAGGTCATCATTTCGAACGCCTCACGTCCCGTTTCGGCAATCAGCGCGTCGCAGCCGTTGGACGTGAGTGTCGTTTTCAGGAAAATGCGGATGCCGGGATCATCCTCGACAATCAGGATGCGGCAGGGTGCTTCATTCAACATAATCGTCCTCCTCACAGGGTAGCCAGAACTGGACGGCACCGCCGCCTCCGGTCAAGTTGTAAATGGAAATATCGCCGTCATGCGCGCGGACGATGGAGCGGCAGACGCTCAGGCCGATGCCCATGTTGCGGTGATTATCGGAAATGGTGTTTTTAGAGGTGCGGCGGCCGTCGAAGGGGCTTTGAAGCTGCTGCGGCGAAAAGCCGACGCCGTTATCCTCGATGGTCAGTACGGCGCGGTTGGCCTTGCGGGCGATGCGCACGGTGATCTGGTCAGCGTGCTTTCCGTGAATGGCGGCGTTTTCGAAAAGGTTGAGCAGTACTTGCTCGATCAGCGTGGCATCCATGGGCGCCAGGAGAATGTGTTCCGGGCGGTCAATGCTGACGCTGACGGCGGGATGCGTCTTTCGGAATTTGACAATGGCGCTGCTGACGATCTCCTCAATGACCTCGCTTTCACGGCGTAGTTCGACGTTTGCGCCGCTGAACTTGGTCAGGGAAAGGATGTTTTCAGTCAGGCGAATGAGCCAGGCCGCATCCTTGCTGATGCCGCGCAGCAGCTCCTGCTGTTCGGGGCGCTCCAGCGGGGAGTCCAGCAAGATGGAGCAGGAACCCATGATGCTGGTCAGCGGCGTGCGCAAATCGTGCGAAACGGAGCGCAGCAAATCGGCGCGCATTTTTTCGGTTTCCATAGCATAGCGCAGCCGCTCCTGCTGCTTGATCTGCGTGGTCAGCGTGCTGATGATGATCGAAACGATCAGCATGGCAGCAAAGGTCAGCGGATACCCGGCAATGGACATATCCAGCTTGAAAAACGGATAGGTGAACATATAGTTGACGCACAGAACGCCCAGAATCGAGGCGGAGATGCCGTAAATATAGCCGTCGGTGATGCGGGCGATCAGCGCAACGCAAAGGATGAAAAGGGGCGCGGCAAAGGGATTGTTGTCGTTGTGCAGGTTGGACAAAAGCAGCGACAGGCCCACGGCAGCCAGGAGCAGCAGCAGCGTGAGCGCGGTATCCCGAAGGATGGGTTTGATGCGATGAGAATGCTTTGACATGGGGAACCTCCGTGGGCAAAAGCCATGTTCGTTACAAGTATATTATAGCACAGGGCGAGCCGGGGGGACAGCCACATTCAGGTTATGAAGGAATTCTTTATGGCTCCTTAGCGGGCATAAGCGGCTTCTTTGCGGCAAATTAGCGCCTTGATACGGTATAATATCGACAAAAAGCACGGGGAGTGAATCGCTATGCCCACTAAGGAGTATATCGAAGCCAAGAAAGAATTCTGGAATTGCATTCGTATGACGATTTTCGGACTGGGCGTGCCGCTGGTGCTGGCCTTTAAGGAATGGCTGCCGATTATGCGCGCCGAAAAGAAGAAAATGCAGGAAGCTGCCAAGAACGCCTGACAGACAATCAGCGTCGCGCCGGATAGACCGGAACGCGGCGCTGATTTTATATGGTCGCTATGGGATAGCTGACGGGAAAGTTCGCTGATTCTATTTAACCAGGTTGCGCCTGTGAAGTGGTGCTATGGAAAACGACAAGATTGGCCTGGGAATATGATGCAAGCACGGCAGAACGAAACAAAACCGGTTGAAGGAAGACTTGACTCTGTTTAGATGCATCCGGGAACGAAGGGCAAGCAGCAAGCTCAGGCGGGCGGTTTAAAGAAGGCACATTTTGCCATATCGCTCGAGCCGGTGGCCAGGTTTGTTTGGCCTGGGTTCAGCCAGTTAAGGCTAAATTGCCTTTGCTCGCCGGAAGGAGCGGGCTGGTTTATAAAGCGGACGATGCTCTTTTCGGTTTGTCAATCCGCTACTGCGATTTTTAAGTCTTGCTGGCCTTGCTGACGAACGCATTTTTTAGGATGCTTCAGCTGCGACAAGAACCTCAAAAGCGGTTAATGGGAACGCTGCCGTCGTCCTGTCCCTTTTCGAGAGAACGGATTTCGACGTCATAGCGGGTGTTTTCGTCTACGCAGACGGTTACACGATCGCCCACGCGATGCCCCAGCACCGCCTTGCCCAGCGGCGATTCCTTGCTAATCAGTCCCTTGAGCACGTTTTGGCGCAGCGTGGTGACGATTTCAATCCACTCGGTTTCGTCATCGCCCTCGGAGAGGATCTCGAGGCGGTCGTACAGGCCGACGACATCGGGCGCGCTCTGCTCAGCCACGATGGTGGCAGTGTTGATCATGCGCTTGAGATAGCGAATGCGGCTGTTGCATTTGCCCAGCTCGTGCTTGGCGGTTTTGTA
>CAYOTH010000150.1:0-5291 GCA_964406835.1 uncultured Oscillospiraceae bacterium | reverse complement strand
TTATCAGGCGTGTGCTCTAACCAGCTGAGCTATCAGCCCGCACCAACGGATATCATTATACTGCACGCCTCGGCATTTGTCAATAGGATTTTGTCGGAAAATGCGCCATTTTTTGTAATTTCCATGTATATTCATCGATAGGCATAACAAAAGCCGCCCGAATCAACGGACGGCCTTCATTATAAACTTGAGTCAGGCGCTTATTGCGCATCTTGCGGTTCCGCAGTCTGTTCGGCGCTGGAAACTTCTTCGGCCTTGTCGCTCTCCTCGGCCATCGCTTCAGTCGGCTCGGCTTCTTCACAAGCCGCATGCTCAGGCTCTTCGGCGCTATCCGCTTCTTCAGCCGGCGTGCTCTCCTCCATCGGATTATCAATCAGCCGATCAAAATCCTCAGCCGCCAGCTTTTCCTTCTGCTCGGCATCCTCGACCGCCTCAGGCGTAATCTCCTCGGCATCGAGCACATTGCCGTCTTCAATAACCAGCCGCTTGGAAACCTCGATCAGCAAATCGGAAATCCGGCGGCGGGCATCGGTAATGCAGCAGGACGCAATAATCCGGTTCTGACGAATCTGAGATTCGGATTTCTGAACGCGCTGCATCGTCTGCTCCAGAATGTCGTCGGCCTTTTCGTGCGCAGCCATCAAAATGCTGTCGCGCTCGGCCAGCATCTGCGCCTCGCGCTCGTGCATCTGCGCCACTTCTTTCTCCAGCTCGCCAATGCGCACGCGCAGCATCTCGGTATCGCGGTTGGTATTAAAGTCCTTCTCGCGCTGCCTGTTGCGCTGCTTAACCGCCAGGGCAATCCAAAGCGCAACAAGCAGTATGACCAGGGCCGCCATGATGCAGAAAACCAAAATCGCATTATTAACAATGAAATTGAACACGCATGACACCTCCATTTGTGGCTTTATTGTACCATATCTCTGTAAAAAACACAAGTCCCGCACGATGATATGATATGCGCACAATCTCTTTGCGTGCGCCTCTATACAAAAACAGACCGATTTTGCAAAACGAACTTCGGTCTGTTTCGATAGTGTCTTATCGACTTCGGTCTGTTTTAGAGCAGAGCATTCAGTCGTCCGGCCAGCTTTTCATTGGAAACCATGTTTACCGTGTAGCTATGCCGTCCATGTCCGCCCGGCGCATAGAGCGTAACACCCTCTTCTGTGAGCGTCATCTCGCCCGGCTCGGTCGCACGAACCCAACCGCTGTCGCCCAGCACAGCATACAGCACGGTAATCAGATCCCAGCTGCACCGACGCAGATGGCCGTGTTCATTGATATTATAGGCCTCGCGCACCGGATGCCCCGCACGGCCCTCCAGGCCCGCGCCGGTAATGACCTCGACACCGGCCTCAAATCCGCAGAAAACGACCGGAGTCGGCCATTTTTCAATGACAGCTCGAGCCGCAGGAATATCCATTTGAACATTCCACTCGGCGACAGGCACATCAAAACGCCCCGCCATGCAAACCAGCTTGCGAACCTTCCTGGCAATCAGCGCATAGCCCTCTTCGTCCAAAACGAAATCCGCTATGTTGCTCAGTGGGCCAATGGCTGTCACAACCACCGAATGATCCTCCTGCACCGCCATGACCTCTTTAAATACCTCGAGCGCCGGCCGCTGAGGTTGTCCCTGCTTAAATTCGTGATCATATCTTTCTGCCAGCACGCGGTTATATCGGCAGCAAATTTCGTTATCCAGAAAGCCGTCCCTCTTCAGCGTCCCCAGCGGCACCTCGCGCCCATTATAGCGGTTGATCACCGAAACAGCCTGAAGACCATAGGGATTACCCGCGCAGTGCGTCACGCCCAACAGCTCGGCCTTTCCCTGATCGCAGAGCGTGTGCAGTATCTGCAGCGCGCCGGTGTCGTCGCAATCCGATCCGATATCCGTATCAAGAAATATCTTAACCATAGACGTTCTCTCCTTCATGCTTTCAGGTTGTTCACAAAGCAACATGCCTTTTTAAAACAAGCTCATCTGCTCAAAATCAGGTGCTTCCCAGCTGCACTTCATTTCAGAGAGCGGCAACTCGTGCGGGCTGTGGAAACCTATGGCACCCCGGGCGATCAGCTCCCGGTTGCCGGGCAGCTCCGGATTGTCCCAAACATAGAGCCGGGGACAATATCCGTTGCGCAAAGCAGAGCTGGCGCCCTCCCAGGCAGTGCCGCGTCCCTTTTCGCAGGAAATTACAAAGGCGGCGTTGGAGAGCGCATACAGACACTTGTTGCGCTCCAGCGCATGCGTCGCGGTATACTTGGTCTCGGGGTGAATCATGGACATCACCAAAGCGCGCTGCGTGGCAATCATCTCGCCCAACCCGGGCTGATAAATGCGCTCAAGCAGCGACTCGGCCAGGAAGGAAAGAACGCGGCCGCCCTCCTGAAGCGCCTCGCGCTCCATCAACCGTCCAAAGCCGCTTTCGCCGCCGGTAATGATCGATATGCCCTCGCTGCAGGCCCGCGCCGCCAGCTCGCATGCGCATTCCAGCACATCCGGCCGGGCGCAGGTGTTGCTGATGATGGCCATGGAACTGCTGGCCGCCAGCGTCTTATCGCCGCACGAATAGATCATGGGCGGCGCTTTGCGATCCAGAAAACGCCTCAGCCGCTCAGGATAATCGGCTTCATCGACGGTTGTGATGTCCAGCCCGCCTTCAGTAAAGCGTTCCAGCGCATAGCTCAGCGGCATGACGCGATTGAGCAGCACGCACAATCTGTACGCCTCGTTTTCCTCCAGCTTCAGCGCCCGCCTGATGGCGCTTAAATCCATGCCGATCAGGCTGCCCAGGCTGCCCACGTCGCAGCGCGCTACATTATCGCGCAGCGCATAAAACTCGGCCGTGCTGAGCGGACGAACAATCTCGTCCCGGCTGGCCGAAAGCTGGCTCATCAGAAGCATCGTTGCAAAAGCGTCGTCATTATGCGGCATGGTTCATCATCCTCTTGTTCTTGGATATATCTTGGGAATTATTGTACCACAAAGCGCGCCGGGGCGCAATCACATTTCTTCGCTTTGCGCTTCCACCGCTGGGACAAGCAGCGTGTCCAATAGCTCCAGCACCTTGTCGCGCCCGGTGCCATCCTCCGAAGAAAAGGGAATAACCTCCCACGGCTGCACCGCCAGCGCCCGGCAGATGACTGGCAGGCTGCGGCTTCTCTCCGCGCGGGAGAGCTTGTCGGCCTTGGTGGCCACCACCGTAAAGGGAATGCCGAAGTGACGCAGATAATTGACCATATCAATATCGTCGTTGCTGGGCTGATGGCGCATATCCACCAGCAACAAAACACGCTTCAAATTCCCGCTACCCGAAAGATAGCCCTCGATCATGCCCGCCCAGCGCTGCTTTTCCCCGCGCGAAACCTTGGCAAAGCCATAGCCGGGCAGATCGACCAGAATAATCTCGCCGTTTAAATCAAACAGGTTAATCAGACGCGTTTTGCCCGGCTCGGCCGAGGTGCGTGCCAGTTTTCCGTTGTTGGTCAGCTTATTGATCATCGAGGATTTGCCCACGTTGCTCTTGCCCACCATGGCAATTTCAGGCCGTCCTATGCCCGGATAATCGCGAAAAGCATCCAGCGACGTGATAAACTGAGCCTTTTTAATAACCATATATTTTCCTCCGGTTCCTGATAAAACGCGTCAGGCCTGCTCCCGGCCGGGCAGAAGCACCAGATCAATCGCCTCCTGCGCGCGCGTCATCAGGTGAATATCGAGCTTGGAGCGAATATCCTCGGGCAGCTCCGAAAGATCCTTCTCATTGGCCTTGGGCAAAAGCAGCGTGACAATGCCCAGCCGGTAAGCCGCCAGCAGCTTTTCCTTGACGCCGCCAATGGGCAGCACGCGGCCCCGCAGCGTGATTTCGCCGGTCATGGCCACGTCCTGGCGCGCGGCGCGTCCGGTCAGCGCCGACAGCATCGCGCAGGCCAGCGCCACACCGGCTGAGGGGCCGTCCTTGGGCACGGCGCCTTCAGGAACGTGAATGTGCAAATCGTACTTCTTATAGAAATCCTCTTCCAGGCCATATTCGCCGGAATGCGCGCGAATAAAGCTGAAAGCCGCCCGAGCCGATTCCTTCATGACATCGCCCAATCGACCCGTCAGCTCAACGACGCCCTGTCCCGGCATGACCACCGCTTCAATGGGCATGGTCGTGCCGCCCGCCTGCGTCCAGGCCAGGCCGTTGACGACGCCCGTTTCCGGCTCGTGATCAACCTCGTCGGGCAGGAAGCGGCGCACCCCCAGATAGCCTTCCAGCTCTTCGGGCTTAATCGTCAGGCTGAACTTTTCCTCCGTCTCCGCCTCGAGCTTTTTCATCACGGTCTTTCGGCAGACGCGGGCAACTTCCCGCTCCAGCGTGCGCACGCCAGCCTCACGCGTATAGCCGTCGATCAGCGCCGAAAGCGTCTTGTCGCTCATTTTCAGCGTCCCACGCTCCAAGCCATGTTCCTTGAGCTGGCGCGGCAGCAGATGCTTTTTAGCGATCTGCACCTTTTCCTCCAGCGTGTAACCAGGCACCTCGATCAGTTCCATGCGATCAAGCAGCGCTTCAGGAATATCCTCGGCACTGTTGGCCGTCGTCATAAAGAGCACCTTCGACAAATCAAAGGGCGCATCGACATAGTGATCGGTAAAGGTGCCGTTCTGCGCCGGATCCAGCGCTTCCAACATAGCCGAGGCCGGGTCGCCCCTGAAATCGCTGGCCATTTTGTCAATTTCATCAAACAGGAACACCGGATCGGCGCTCTGGCACTGCCTCAGCCCCGCAATGATACGGCCAGGTTGCGAACCGATATAGGTGCGCCTGTGTCCGCGAATCTCCGCTTCGTCATGCAAACCGCCCAGCGCCACGCGCACATATTTGCGCTTGAGCGCGCGGGCAATCGAGGCGGCAATAGACGTTTTGCCCACGCCGGGCGGGCCAACCAGGCAGATGATCGGGCTCTTCATATCCCCGCGCATTCGGCAAACCGCCAGATACTCAAGAATGCGCTCCTTCACCTTGTCAAGGCCGCAATGATCGGCCTCCAGCACCTTGCGCGCCTTGGCTACGTCAATTTTTCCGGCTGTTTCTACGCCCCAGGGCAGATTCAGCATCCATTCGATATAATTTTCGCAGACGGTCTGTTCAGGCGTTCCCGCCGCCATACCGGCCAGCCGGTCGATCTCGCGGCGCGTTTTTTCGCGCGCCTCATCGTTCATTTTCGATTTTTCAAGACGCTTGCGCATCGTTTCAACGCGAGAATGCTCGTCGTCGCCCAGTTCCTCCTGAACCACCTTGAGC
>CAYOTH010000149.1:0-5304 GCA_964406835.1 uncultured Oscillospiraceae bacterium | reverse complement strand
CCCTGGACACCCTGATTAAGAGTCAGGTGCTCTACCAACTGAGCTAAAAGCGCATGTGAACTTTACTAACTAACGATATTCATTATATCACATTCACAGGCGCCTGTCAAGGGGAGAAAGGCCCTTTTGTGCGTTACGTTTGCGTGAAAACGAGAAAGCTTACACCCGGCGCGGGAGCAGGCTGTAGTGGTGCTGGATGTTGAGATCCTCGATCATGTCCAGCCCGTGGGAGCCGCAGCCGCCGTCGATTTCGTGGCAGCCGTGGTCCATGGCAAAGCCCAGAAGGGTATCGTGGTGCGTCCACTTTTCCTTCAGGGCGCGGGCAAAGCCGTCAAAGGCGCGTACGTTATCACGCAGCTGGGCCATGGCCTCGGGGCTTTCAGGGCCGAATTTGTGCATGGTGGCGTCGTAATTGCCGTTGTAGACGACGTAAAAGTCGTATTGATCCTCGTCGATCAGCGCCATGGCGCGCTTGTTGATTTCTTCAGGCGTTTCGGCGGCGAAGTAGTCCATGTCGCGTTCACGGAAGATGTGGTACAGGCTGCACGAGGGATCGCCGATGATAACGGCCTTTTTTCCGGCGCGGATGAGCGCGTCAAACAGCGTGTCGATACGAATGACCGGCTTTTCGTATTTGCGGATGCCGTGAACCTCGGGCAGCGCGCCGGTGTACATCGTCCCGAAGCAAACCGGCGTGACTGAGGGCATGACGCTGCACAGCGGCAGGGCCAGCTGCGTGTGGCGCACCACATCGTCAAATAAAGCGGTGTATTTCTGGTACAGCCACTGCGCGATGGCGTCGGGGTTGTACATAAACACGCGGTCAACGCGGCGGTTGGCGGTGTTGTCCTTCACCAGGTTGGTCAACTGAGGCAGGGCGGGCTGCGCCTGCGCGGGGGCGGGAACGCCCAAAGCCTCGCAAAGCGAAGCGGCGATCCCGGTCAGGGAGAAGGAATTGTACTGATCGGCCATAATCAATCGCTCCTTTATAAATGGTTTGCCGATTTGAAAACCTTAGAAGGTCACGCTGCCGCTTTCAAGATGCTCGCCATGCACTGTGACCGTGGCCGTTTCGCTGCTCTTTCGCACGACGAGCAAGGCGTGGCCGTTGTAGGCGCGGCGCGTCCAGGCAGGCTGGCAGGCGCGCGTCAGATACACGCCGCGATAGATGCCGCCGGCCTCGTAAGCGTCGTGACAATCGACGTCGAGATGATTGGCTCCGGGCCGCAGGCTGATTTCAAAGGCGCAGGGATAGCCCTTGGCGTTGCCACGCCCGATGAGCTCGCCGTTGAGGCAGATGGTATATTCGCCCTCCAGACGCTCAAAATAAAGGCGGGTGTAGCCGGTGTCTTCCACGTCGAAGTCGGTTTCGAAATGCGCGCTGAAGCTCGGCGTATACGAGGAAGAGACGATGCGCACCGGATCGCGGAAGGGTTCGACGTTTTCCACGCGCTCCAGGCTTTGGGCGACGGTGTGATCGAAATAATGCTCGCCCGAGCGCCGCTGGAAGGCGTTCCAGGGGAGGGTTACGCCGTTTTCGGTCTTGCGCCAGGAGAGCAGCTCCTGCCGTTCAAGCCCGGGCAGGAACTGCTGATCCTCCTGCGAGGCCGGATCTCCGTTGCCTACGCCCAGCGGCACACAGCCGTCGTCATAGTCGAAGTGCAGGCGGTTGCAGGCCATGGGCGCGGACAGGCCGTTTTCGTCGGTCAGCAGCGCGTGAATCAAATAAACATCGCTGCCCGGCGCGCTTTGCTCGGCCGTCAGCGCAATGCGGCGCGCCGCTCCGGCGGTAACGCGGGCCTGACGCAGCACCTCGCGCTCGCCCCGGTAGCCGACCGTCTCGATGCGACCCGCCTCAAAGGGCAGGGTCCACTCGAGATGGCCGTACTTTTCCATGGGCTTTACGCCCAGCGAGCGGCCGTTGACCAGCAGCTCGACGCGCTCCAGGTTGGAAAAGACCATGACGCGCACCGTTTCGCCCTCGCGCCAGTTCCAGTGGGGCAGCAGATGGAGGATATCCTCTTGGGTCCACCAGGCCTTGTAGTAGTAATAGGGATCCTTGGCATAGCCGCACAGATCGATGACGCCGAAACTGGAGGAGGAATTGCGCGCATAGGGCGACGGCTCGCCGTTATAGTCAAAGCCCGTCCAGATAAAGGCGCCGGCCAGGAAGGGGCGTTCGGTGTAATATTTCCACCAGCCCTCGGCCGTGGAGCCCCAGGGCATGGCGATTTCGCCGTAGGCCGTGGGATAGGCCTCGCGGCCCTCACGGTATTCGCCGCGCGCCATGACGATGCTGGCCTCCTCGGAGCCGAACATCGGCTGATGCGGGTGATCGGCATGGTATTGATCGACAAAATCCTCGCGGTGTATATGCACATAGTTGACGCCGCGCAGCTCTGTTTCGGCATTGATGCCCTCGTAAGCGCCGCCGTTGTTGCCGCCATAGGCGACGGGGCGCGTATCGTCCAGCTGCTTGACCAGCCGCTTGACGCTGTGGGCCAGGCGCGTGCCCACGACCGTGTTCTGCACGCGGTGCTCTTCGTTGCCGATCGACCACATGATGACGCAGGGGTGCGTCCGGTCGCGGCGGATAAGCGTTTCCAGATCGCGCGCGGCGCTGGGGGTACTGCCGAACATGCGCGTTTCATCCATGAGCAGCATGCCAAGCCGATCACACGCCTCGACGATTTCTGGTGCGGGCGCATGGTGAGCCGAGCGATAGGCGTTGACGCCCATCTCCTTCAGGCGACGGATTTTGTATTCGTGCAGGCCGTCGGGCAGGGCCACGCCCACGCCCGCGAAATCCTGATGCATACAGGCGCCGCGCAGCTTGAGGTTCTGTCCGTGAGGAAGAAGCCCTCCTCGGGGTCAAAGCGGAAGGAACGAAAGCCCACGTTGAGTTCTTCTTCGTCGATGACGTCGCTGTTTTCGTCGAGGATTTGCAGCGTGAGGCGATAAAGATTCGGGCAATCCGGGCTCCAGAGGCGGGGCGAGGCGATTTTTCCCTCAAAGGCCAGGCCGTCCTGCGTCCAGGCGGGAAGATTAAAGGCCTGCTCCTGCGAAAACGTAACGGTCTGCCCGTCTTTGAGCGTGCAGCGCAGGCGGGCGGCCCGGAGCGCGTCGCCGTCGTTGAAAAGCTGAAGCGCGCAGGCAAAGGAGCCGTCCATGTCGGCGCGCACGGTGATTTCGAGCGGGTCAAGGTGCAGCGCGTCGCAGACGATCAGCCGCACATGCCGATAAATGCCCGCGCCCTCGTACCACCAGCCCTCAAGCTCGCGGGCGTCGGCGGCGACGGCCAGGGTGTTTTCTTCGCCGTAATAGAGGTTGTCGGTCAGGTCGTAGCGGAATGGGGTATAGCCGCTTTCATGGCGGTCGATATACTGGCCGTTGATGTAAACGCGGCTGTCGCGGTAAACGCCGTCAAATTCGACGTAGACGCGCTTTCCCAGCCACTCATCCGGCACGAAGAACACGCGCCGATACCAGCCGACTGAGGGAATGCGGCGATAGCTGTCCTCGCCGGGCGTCTGGCCGTCCATGTCCACGGCGGTGACGGCGCGGTGGCCGTGGCGGTTGCTGGCCGCCTCGTCGTAGGGCAGGGCGATCGCCCAGTCGTGCGGTAGCGTGACATCCTGCCAGGCGATGGCGTTAAAATAGCGCGAGGCATAGGCTTCGGCATCCTGATTTTTGCGCGAGGTCTGATAAAACGGCGCTTCGTTGGCCGTTTCGGCGTGGAATTTCCAGCCGCTGTCCAGGGCGATTCGATTCATAACCTGTTCCTCCAGCTTGTTTTTTCGCCTTTATTATAGCACGCCGCCTTCTTTATAGCAAGGCGGAGAGGCGGTGTCCCTTTTCAAAATTCTTTTCAAATATCGCCCTTTTTCGGGGCGGCGACGAAAAACTTGCAAAAAACGCCGTTTTGCGGTATCATATAAGATAGAATTTTGTATGCGCCGGGAGACTGAATGATATGACCAACAAAACCAGAACCGTGGTTCGCATTGCGGGCCGCGAATATCCGATCAGCAGCTATGACAGCCCCGATTATGTGCGCCGCGTGGGGCAGTATGTCGATCGCAAAATCAACGAGCTGGCGCTCTCCACGCGCCTGCCCGCTTTGGAGGCGGCGACGCTGGCGGCCGTGAGCATTGCCGATGATCTGGCCAAGGCTCAGGAAGAGGTGACGCGCCTTAAGCGTCAGCTGGAGGAGGAGCGCGCCGAGCTGGCTCGTCTGCGTGCGGATAAAGGAGAAGAGGCATGAGTATCGAGCTGCTGGCGCCGGCCGGAGACTGGGAAGCGCTCGTCGCCGCCGTCCAGAACGGCGCGGATGCCGTCTATCTGGGCGCGCAGTGCTTGAACGCCCGCTCAAGTGCCGGGAATTTCGACCGGGATACGCTCAAGGCCGCGGTGGATTATGCCCATGAGCGCGGCGTGCGCATTCATGTGACGGTCAACACCATGCTCAAGGACGGCGAGGAGGCACAGCTTTGCGACGTGGCCGAGCAGATTGCCCATGCCGGGGCAGATGCGGCCATCGTTCAGGATTTGGGCGCGGCCTCGCTGCTTCGCTCGATTCTGCCTTCTTTGCAGCTGCACGCCAGCACGCAGATGGCCATTCACAACCGGCAGGGCGTCGCCTTTGCCCGGGAGGCCGGATTTGACCGCGTTGTGCTGGCGCGCGAAATGAGCTATGACGAAATCGCCGAGTGCGCGCGCGAAGGCGTGGAGCTGGAGGCGTTCGTGCATGGCGCGCTGTGCGTCTCCTGTTCCGGACAATGCCTTTTTTCCAGCCTGATCGGCGGGCGAAGCGGCAACCGGGGGCGCTGCGCCCAGCCCTGCCGCCTGCCCTATCGGCTGGAGGGAGCCGTCAAGGGGAGCGGCTATCTGCTTTCTACGCGCGATCTGATGTCGCTTGAACACCTGGGCGCGCTGGCCGAAAGCGGCGTTTGCAGCCTGAAAATCGAGGGACGGCTCAAGCGCAGCGAGTACGTTGCTGAGGTGACGCGCGTCTATCGCCAGACACTTGATTTGTGGGAAAGCTATGGCGACTATGCGCCCGATGAGCAGGCGCGCGAATCGCTCGAGCAGATTTTTAACCGCGGCGGCTTTACCGCGGGCTATGGCCCGGGGCTGATCGACCGCGAGCTGATGTGTCCGCGCAAGCCCAATCACGCCGGGACGGCGGTGGGCGAGCTGATCGCGCCCGGCCGGATTCGGCTGACGCGCGACGTCAAGGCGGCCGACACGCTGGCCTTCCGCGACAAAAGCGGCGAGGAATATCCCGTGCGGAATGTGGCCGGT
>CAYOTH010000148.1:0-5335 GCA_964406835.1 uncultured Oscillospiraceae bacterium | reverse complement strand
GCGAGGTGGGCGAGTTTGTGGCGCGCGGCTACAACATCATGAAGGGCTATTACAAAATGCCTGAGGCCACCCGCGCCGCCATCGATGAGGAGGGCTGGCTGCACACAGGCGATCTGGCCTGCAAGACGCCGGACGGCAACTACCGCATTACCGGCCGACTCAAGGATATGATTATCCGCGGCGGCGAGAACATTTATCCCAAGGAAATCGAGGAGTTCATCTACACCCATCCCAAGGTGAGCGATGTGCAGGTTATCGGCGTGCCGGACGAGCAGTACGGCGAGGAAATCATGGCCTGCGTCATACTCAAGGAGGGCGAGAGCATGACGGTGGAGGAGATGAAGACCTACATCGGCGATCACATGGCGCGCCATAAGGTGCCGCGCTACATCGACTTTGTGGACGCCTTCCCCATGAATGCCGCCGGAAAAATCCTCAAATACAAAATGCGCGAGCAGGCCATCGAAAAGCTCAAGCTGCAGAAGGCAGCGGGCATTGAAACAGCCTGATGAAAATGCTGCGCCCGGACGATGTGATGTCGTTCGGGCGCTTGTGCTTGTTAGCCGAACAGGCGTTATAAAACCCCAGTTCAACTGGGGGCGATGAAAACAGGATTTAGCAAACCACTCGTTCAACGGGTGGCTTTGATTTCACATCGCAAAGGCGTTGAAAAAGTGAAATATAAAATTGAGACATGTTTAATTTGCTCTTGACAATCCGTCAAAAAGTGGTATGATAAAAATGTAACGGGGACGCAGGAATTTTGAAATGAGTAGTTTTTATGAGGAAGAATTCCAGGTTCGCGAAGTCAGTGTTTGTCTTTGTTCTGTTGTTTGCCATAAGCTGCTCTTTTGCGGCCTATGCGAAGATTGATTCGTTTGTTAACATCAAAGTAAAACAGACGGGCGCATGGGGAAGCACATACACCTATTCTGGTACGACAGGGAATCTGTACGGCTGGAACTCCTCGGATTCTACCAATACACTGTATTGTGCGACCGATATAGGAGCAACCTACAAAACCATGAAAATGGAAGCGGGCAGTGGTGTATGTAGCAAGGAAGGATTTACTATAGTGCCCGATGATTACCGTGTGCAGTTGGATCCTTCTGGACCTAACGCCTCTGGCTGTATTGGTTATGGGTCGTTTTGGCAATAACGCTTTGAACGGCCGGATACCTGCTGAACGGTGAGCGTCTGGCCGTCAATGATTTGTGAAAGCAGCAATGTTAGCCCTGCGTCCCCGTTCTTTGTTGACAATCATGTATTCTTCAGGAGGTGTTTTTATGTTTCGATCGACAGGCGCGCTGTTTGCAGACACACTCAAAATGTACCTAAAGCAGCTGTACAGAAGCCTTGTCATGTGGCTGACCGCCGCTCTATTTATAGCGTACACAGCTTTCAGCTTTATAGAATATTCGCACTTCGGCGATCCTTTTAACATGATTTATCGGACGCGTTACAGCCAGTTTTTCATCATGCTGCTGGCCATGGTGACAGGTCTTATTATCGGCGATGCGTCGTATTCGGCTCACTTTGATGAGCTTGAGTCCAGCATAAAGCAGCGTGCGATGCTCAACGGCTGCGCGATGTTGATGGCTGTTCTCCTGAGCGTCAGCGCGTATTTTTTTCTTTATGCGGCGCTGTTTGTGGTTATCTTTGTGGCGAATATGTCTTCTGCCATGTCGCTGCTGGGGCATTGTCTGAATTATCTGGTGCTTTATGCCTACATTCCCAGCTGTACAATGGCTTTTGTGGGCGCGGCGCTGTCCGTTCAGACGAAATCCTACGGAAAATATGCCGTAGCGCTGCTTGTCTGGCTGTTTTTAAGCCCGGTGATCTGTGTGGCCGGACAGTACCTGTTCAGCTTTCTGCAGCTTGGTGGTGAAACACTGGATTATCTATTGCACATTTTTAATCAGGGCGATATGATCTACATGGACAATCCGTCCTCATATACCCTTCACACAGACTGGCCGCGTTATGCCGTGAGGCTGGCGTTTTTGGCAGGGGCGCTGATTTATTTTTTTCTGGCATATGCCATCAGGCGCCGCTCCAAGGCTATACGCGCCGCCTCAGGAGCTGTCGTGCTGGCCGCAGCGGTGTGCGCAGTGCTGTGCAGCTGTAATTCGACGACCAACCGCTATTATACCCAGTATATCATGAATGCGCCGGCCTACGCACTGGATGAGGATTCGCATTATTACTGGTCAATCAGGCGACCGGATATGGCACCTGAGTTTGACCGTGCGGCGGCACTGCCGGAGTACTCCGATGAAGTCAGCCTGAAGCTTGTCTCAAGCGACATATCGCTTTCGCTTCATGCTATGGGCACATCGTTCATCTGCCGCAATGCCTATGAGGTAGAGCAGCCGGCTACTTTGCAGACGTTTACGCTCTATCGGGGCTTTGAGGTGACGGCTGTGCGGGTCAACGGCGTGGATGCAGCCTATGAGCGCAGCGGGGATTATCTCTCGATTGCCTTACCGCAGGAGATTGCGCACGGTGAAATGCTGGATATTGAGCTGGAGTATGACGGCCTCTCCTCTTCGGCTTTTCCAGCGACAGACAATCTGGTTTTTCTGCCGTCGAACTATGCCTATCTGCCGCAGATCGGTTACATCAAGCCGTCTGAGTGGTCGCCTGAGGGCTATGGCGGCTATGACGCGATGATGATGTACAGCAGCTTCAGGGATATGCATGATGTCGACTATACGCTGACGCTCGATACGGATATGACGGTTTATACCAATCTTGATCGCGAGGAAAATGGCCGATGGCACGGCGTCTCGGACAGCGGTGTGACGATTGTTGCCTCACCCATACTGGAAAGCCGGTCGTTCGGCGAATACACGCTCTATGCGCCGCAGTTGGTACTGGAGCGTGGCGAGGAAATCGTTTCCTGTTATGAGAGATTCGTGGATATGTGCAGCGGGTTCCTTGAGTATATTGATGCAGAGGAGCTGGGCGCAGGTCAGCGAGATGTGCGGGATATCGTGCTGACACCCACCAGTCCCGGCCTTGAAGGCATCAGCGTATTCTATACGCTCAATGATTTTGAAGCTGTGTATCAGGGAACATACTATGAGCTTTTTATCAATCTGGACAACTGGAACAGGATGGAGACCAACGGTGACATCTATTGGATGAATGATGATGTTTATACGAAGGTCAAAACCTGGCTCAATGAGCTGCCCTGCATCGGTGCGGCAATGGCTAAAAACTCGTTCAACGGCTATGTGCTTGCGGTGCTGGAATCGGGCTATGCGGCACAGGAGCTTAACGGCGGTACGGCGGGCAACGGCTTTATGGCCTTTGAAGATCATTACCTTTATAATACTTATCTGTATCAGGAGGAGGGTGAGGCGCGGATTGAGGCCTGCCTTGAAGCCTCGGACAAGTTGGAAACGCTCTTTGCGGACGATGACAAAGCGGCGTTCAAGCGCTTTACGCGCGCATGGTTTGACGCCTGCATGCACTATGAAACGCTGGATATGACGTACATCAATGAGCTGCTGGATGCGGCGATCAGTGGGGAGGGAGCATGATGGATGAACGGCTGATTATCAGTGAGCTGTGCAAAAGTTATGGACGAACGAACGTGCTAAGTCATCTGAGCATGACACTTGAGCCAGGCATTACGGGTCTTTTGGGCGCTAACGGAGCAGGCAAAACGACGCTCATGCGCATGCTGGCCACCGTGCAGAAGCCGGATTCGGGCAGTATAACCTATGGGCAGCACAGTTGGAAAAATGCCAATGATGTGCGCGCTCTGGTCGGGTACATCCCGCAGAGCTTCAGCATGTATCCACTCTTGACGGTGCGCGAGGTGCTCGTTCATATCGCGCATATGAAAGAGATTCCGACAAAGCAGATTGCCGCAGAGGTGGAGCGCGTGCTTCAGGCGACGAATCTTACACGGGAGAAACGCAAGTATGTCAAGCGGCTTTCGGGCGGCATGCTCAGGCGGCTTGGCATCGCGCAGTGCATGCTGGGCAATCCGCCCATACTGCTGCTGGACGAGCCGACGGTGGGACTCGACCCGGAGGAGCAAATGCGCTTCCGCAAAATGCTTCGGGACATTTCCAGCGAGCACATCGTGCTTTTGTCCAGCCACATCGTCAGCGACATTGAGGCCATGTGTGATCGATATGCCATACTTTTTGGGCATAGGATTTTCGAAGAGGGTGATTGGCCGGATGCGCAGGGACGATCGCTGGAGTCGATTTACATGGAAGCGACGGGAAGTGGCGTACAGTGAAATGGCGTCTGCTCTTTTCCATGGAAGAGTTCAGGTATGATTTGCGTCAGATTGGCCTCAACTGGCTCTTTCCGCTGGTACTGTGGAGCTTTGCTGCGGCGACGTCATGGATGAGCCTGAGGCGCGGAACAGCCGGGCTGTATGAGCTGTTTACGGTATATCAGGTGATTGTGCCACTGATTGGCGTGTGGGTGGCCATATTTGTCCAGCACGAAGTGCTTGAGTGTCACGGCAGTGAGTTATTTTTTTCGCTTTCCGCCGGTAAGGGTTATATCGGTCCGGTTCGCTCGCTTCGCATGAGCGCGGTTTGTGCTTTGATGGCTTTGACGACGGCCTGCTGGGCCTTTGAACGTCTGGCCGGTTGGGAGGCGAGCGGTTATACCTGCCTGCTACTATGGCTTCAGGCTCAGTTTATGGCATCGCTTGCGTTGTTGGCTGTGTCGGTAGTGAAGAACTGTATGTTGGCTATGTTGGCGGTGGGGGCCTATTTGACGCTTTTTCTTTTCGCTGGTGAGCTGATGCCGCAGGGGCTGAATATCTTTTTCAGCGAGGAGATGCTTTATGCGCAGAATGCTGCTGCGCTTCTGGCACTGATGTTCAAAATGTTGGCGGCAGGAGCTGTGGCTGCACTGGGTTATGCGCGTTTGACGTAATACATGAGCCTGTTCTTTTTTGATCGGAGCGATATTTTACGGATTTTCCCCTTGTGCTTTTGAGAGCATTGCGGTATAATAGTCATGTTGTACGGATGCGCCTGTAGCTCAGTGGATAGAGTGTTCGACTCCGACTCGAAAGACCGTGGGTTCGAATCCCGCCAGGCGCGGCTGAAAAAGACCATCAAAATCCCGAAAAGGGTTTTGATGGTCTTTATTTTTTCTTCCGGAGAAACATTTTTCAAACACAAATCCGATATTTCGTCAATAAAACTCAAATGGGATTCACACACGGCCTTTGTATAATATCCCTGTCAGCTGATGAACGGGAGAATAAGGGGGCTGGAAGGATGAAGGCGGGAATTGTCATTATGCTTGCGGCGATTATTGGGACGGCCGTGCTTGAATACAGGCGCGGGGA